>JANPDZ010000879.1:0-1958 GCA_031431735.1 Acidobacteriota bacterium
TTTTGACGAACAATCAACAACGCTCGAAATGTTTGAAACGGGAATTAAGGTTATTGACCTTATTCAACCGTTCCTGCGCGGCGGAAAAATCGGTTTGTTCGGCGGTGCGGGCGTTGGCAAAACGGTTCTGATTATGGAACTTATCAACAACGTGGCGATCGGCAGCGATGGTTTTTCGGTCTTTGCGGGCGTTGGTGAAAGAACGCGCGAAGGCAACGATCTGCTTCGTGAAATGGTCGAATCAAAGGTTATCACATATGGCGACGCGTTCAATGAAAATATGAAAGAAACCGGCGGGTTTGATTTGTCGCTGGTTGATAAAGGAGAAATCAAGAACTCCAAAGTGGCGTTAATTTACGGGCAAATGACCGAGCCTCCGGGGGCGCGTCTGCGGGTTGCGTTGTCGGGTTTGACGGTTGCCGAATATTTCCGCGATCAGGGCAACGACGTGCTTTTCTTCGTTGATAATATTTTCCGCTTTACACAAGCCGGTTCGGAAGTGTCCGCACTGCTCGGTCGGATGCCGTCGGCGGTTGGCTATCAGCCGACGCTCGCTTCGGAAATGGGCGAAATGCAGGAACGCATCACGTCAACCAAAACGGGCGCGATCACTTCGATTCAAGCTGTGTACGTTCCGGCCGACGATTATACCGATCCGGCTCCGGCAACGACGTTTGCTCATTTGGACGCGGTAACAGCTTTATCACGCCAGATCGTCGAACTCGGAATTTATCCGGCGGTTGACCCGCTTGCCTCAAACTCGCGAATTCTCGACCCGCAAATTGTCGGCGACGAGCATTACGATACGGCGCAGGAAGTCAAACGTATTTTGCAGCGCTACAAAGATCTGCAGGATATTATCGCAATCCTGGGTCTCGACGAATTGAGCGAAGACGATAAACAGACCGTCGCGCGTGCCCGCAAGATTCAGCGTTTCTTCTCGCAACCATTTTTCGTCGGTGAACAGTTCACCGGACTCAAAGGCGAATATGTGAAAATTGCCGACACTATCAAGGGTTTCCGCGAAATTCTGGAAGGCAAATGCGACGATATGCCCGAACAATCGTTCTACATGGTCGGAACTATCGAGCAAGCCCGTGAGAAAGCCAAGAAAATGGCGGCAAGCGCGTAGCGAGGAATGAATGATGAGGGAATTCTGAGGGATGAGGGATGAGGGAATTCTGAGGGATGAATATGAAAAGATTTATCCCGTCCTTTTCATCCCTCATCCCTCATCCCTCATCCCTTTTAAAGATATGGCAGAAATAAAGTTAGAAATAGTAACACCCGAAAAAAAAGTTTTCGATGAAATGGTTGATTCAGTGACGGTGCCGACGGCGACCGGCGAAGTCGGGATCTTGCCGAATCACGCGCCGCTTATTTCGTCGCTCAAATCCGGCATTTTGTCGGTTGCCAATAAAGGCGCGAGCGAGAAAATGGTCGTCTCAGGCGGCTTTGTCGAAGTCAGCACCAATCGAGTCTCGATCTTGACCGACATCGCAGAAAAGGCAGAGGAAATCAATACCGAAACGGCCCGCGCTGACCGCGAAGCCTCGGAAAAAGCCCTGAGCGGAATCTGGAGCGGAACCGAAGAAGAATACGAAGCCGAAAAAGAACGGCTCGAACGGGCAGAGGCTCGTCTATCGCTTGCCGCCGGAAAATAGGTTTTGACGCAGTAAAAGGTTGTACCTGAGTAGGACTTTGGTTTTTAGTCTTTGGTTTTATTCAACTTAAACCAAATGATTTTCAATCAAGATGCGCGGAAACATAAGCGGATTGGCGAGAAATTCATCGCCAATCCGCTATTTCATTGAAAAACCAAAACCCCAAAGACCTAATCAAATACTATCGCCCACTAATTACATTTATGCGTAATACGTCAGTAAAAAGTTATGACTGGAGCGCAATCCGTCCCGGTTGCCATGAGCGTCGCTTCGACGCGAAAAAGCCTTGTTAAT
>JANPDZ010000880.1:0-7782 GCA_031431735.1 Acidobacteriota bacterium
GCCCACGCGCACACACGCGCACGCACGAAAACAAGAAAAAAGATTTGGTTAAAATGCTTTTTTTCGTTTGTTTAGTGTGTGCGCGTGGGCAAATATTCTTAGTTTTCAAAGCACCTGCAATTTTTAGACCGCTCAGTAATGACGAAAGATACGAAAAAAAGAAAAATTGTTTTGATTTATTTTCGTGAATTTCGTATATTTCGTGGGCAAAAAATAGTTTTCAAACAACTTCTTAAATTTTAACAACGATTTTGCCGAAGTGCGCGCCGCTTTCCATATATTTCAAGGCAGAGCGCGCTTCGCCAAATTCAAAAGTTTTATCTATTATCGGCTTCAAATGCGGGTGCTGGCAAAGCATCAGATTCATTTGTTCAAACATCTGCCGCGAACCGACGAAAATTCCGTGTAATTTGACGGCTTTCATCAGAATTGAAGTCGAATTAAATTCGCCTTTGCCTGACAAAACGCCGATCACGGCAACGTGTCCGCCCATTTTGACGGCGTTCACAGATCTTTGCAGAGTTCCCGCGCCGCCGACTTCGACCACTGTGTCAACGCCGCGTTTTCCGGTTAATTCCAAAACGGCCTTGTCCCAATCTTCGCGCTCATTGTAATTGATCAATTCATCCGCGCCGAGCTGTTTGGCACGTTGTAATTTTTCGTTACTTGAAGACGTGATGATCGTCCTCGCGCCGTAAACACTCGCCAGTTGCAAAGCAAAGATCGAAACGCCGCCCGTGCCTTGCAGCAGAACCGTGTCTGACGGATGAAGTTTTCCCGATTCAAAAAGCGCGTTATACGCCGTCACCGCCGCGCACGGCAAAGTGGCGGCTTCTTCGTATGTAAAATGATCGGGAATACGCACCAGACCGCTTTCATCAAAAGTGCCGAATTCCCGCAAAACACCGTCAACATCGCCGCCGAGCGCGGTTCGCGCCTTTTTTGATTCGATCTCGCCGTCAATCCAGCCTTGCATAAAGATCGGCATCACACGGTCGCCTGTCTTCCATTTTGTAACATCCGCGCCAACCGCGACAACGCAACCCGCACTATCCGAAAACGGCACCAGCGGCATTTTCAAACGCGGATTATACCAGCCTTTGATCATCATCAAATCGCGGTAATTTAATGAAACCGCGTGAAATCTGACTAAAACTTCCGTTTCGTTTGGTGTTGGTTCGTCGCGTTCGACCAGTGCCAGATTTTCAATACCGAATTCTCGTATTTCAAATGCTTTCATAATTTTCTCTGCCCACGAAACACACGCGCATAAACTAAAAAAAGATTAGGATTATTTTTCGTGTTTTTTGTGTGTTTCGTGGGCAAATTCTTATTTCTTACGCGGACTCTTTAAATTCAGCCGAATGACGACATCATCGCGGATCAAATCGTCGGTTTTTCCGGCATAGACAATGCCGAAATCTTTGCGGTTGATCGAAAATTCGGCTTCAACTGCGACATCCAAGTCCGTCACGGTAATTTTTGCCGGAAAGGTGATCGTTTTTTTCTGTCCGTGCAGATCAAAATCACCCGTCACCGTATAATTTCCCGCGCCTTTTGCCGCATCTGCGACGATTTTTGTCGAGGTAAAATTTGCTTTCGGGAATTTTTCGACATCGAAGAAATCAGCCGATTTCAAATGTCCTGCCAATTTTTCATCGTCAGCAAAAACCGATTTCATATCAATATCAACCGTCACGCTGCTTTCTTCCGGTTTCGCGTTGACAAGATCAATCGTTCCGGTAAAAGCCTTGAAACCGCCCTCGTGCTTGCCCGTTACTTTCGAGCCGGTAAATTCGACCTTTGAATTTTCGGCTGTCAGTGGCAATGCCGTGCCTTTTATTGCCGGTTTTGGCGCACTCGTGTTGGCAGGTTGCGAGTTGGTCTGCGAACTCGTCGTCGAATTTGTCGTCGTCGCCTTCGGCTTATTCGCCGCCGGGTCTTCACATGCCGCTAAAAATAAAGATAAAGATAAAATGCTTAACGCTAATTTTTTCATTCAATTCTCCTCAAAAAAGATTTTTATTAAGTAGTTAGGACAAAATCAATTTAATTCGGAATAACTGATAGCTGATAACTGATAGCTGATAATGGGTTATTAGTTATTCGCTATCAGTTATCAGCTATTCCGAAGTTAAAGGACATCCGTTTAATATTGTCTGATTACTTAATATTATTCAAAATTTCAAACTGTTGTTTGAAAAACTCTTACAACTTTAACGCGTCGCCGCGTTTTCTTTTTCTTTTGTCCACGCGTCCAAAAGATTTTCAAATTCCGTCTGAATCGCCCTGGTTTTGTCCGCCAAATACCAATGTTGCAGATTTTCCATCATCAGCGGTTTTTCCAAACCACGCGCCCGCATTTCGATAAACAAATCCATTGCCGCTTGCGGTCTTGGTCCCCAGGTTCCGAGTTCCTCGAAACTGTCCGCGTCGAGCGCGATCAATTTCGGAATCGAACGCGCATTATTCGTCAAATAAGCGTCCATCAGCGTCAGATTTTCGTCGCGCAAAACGTAACGCGTTTCAAAATTTGGACTTTCCGCCGCGATTTTTTCGATAATCGGAATGTTCTGTGCCGCATCGCCGCACCAACCTTCGGTGATTATCAGCCAAATCTGTTTTCGTCCGGATTTACGCGCTTTTTCCCTTAAAGATTCGTTTATTTCAACCGTTTTTTCAAGGCGAGACATCCGTTGACGATTCAATTTGCCGTAATTAAACATCGCTTCCGATTGATTCACGCCCGTTGTTTTGCCGTCCAATAGCAAATCATCAATCAGCTTGAGATATTCGGTAAACGTCATTGATTTTTCGATATATTCTTTCATTATTGCACCAACCTCAATAAAACATTGCTGAATTGCAGAAACCACAAATAAACGCGGATACCTTCCGAAGACATTTTCAGCAAAACTGTTGATAATTTTCCGGCGGAAACCAATCCGCGCTTATTTTTAAAATTCCGTGGTTTCATCACATTTTCCCCTTGTTCGTTGATAACTTCCCTTGCTCGTAAAATTGTTAAACTCAAATTCTGACGATCAATTCTTCATTCGGAAAACGAACTTTCGGCAAATTCGCGAGCCAATCCGTTTCCGCGTCACGATATCCGACCGCCGCCAAAACGACCACCGAATAATCCGTCAAACCTAATATTTCGTTAAATTGCGCCGCGTCGAAACCTTCCATCGGCGTTGCGTCAATGCCTAGAAGCGCGGCTGTTTGAAGCAAAAATCCGAGTGCGATATAAGCCTGCCGCGAATTCCAAACCTCGATATAGCCACCGTCAATCGCTCTTTTCGCCGAACCTTTCAAGACGTTTTCGTAATCCGTCAAAGCTTCCCGTGTCTGCCCGCGGACTTCCGCGATGCGATCAACAAAATGCTCGACATCCTTATCGGTCAGCGTCTTTTTATACGCGAACACGACCAGATGCGAAGCCTCCGTGATCTGTGTCTGACCATAAGCCGCCGGTTTCAGCTTTTCCCGCATTTCCGGATCGGTCACAACGATAAATTTATACGGCTGCAGACCATAGCTCGACGGCGCGATCGTCAGCGCGGTTTCCAGGGTTTCCCAATCTTCAGCGGAAACTTTCCTGGTAGCGTCATAGCTTTTTGTCGCATAACGCCAGTTTAATTGCTCTAATATTGCTTGTTTTGTTAATTTTTCCTTCCCTAATTCAGCTTTCATATTTTACCTTTTTGTAACATTATTTGATACAGTTTGAAACAATTTTTTTTAGGCTGCTTCAATCGTTTCAATCACATCGCGCAATGTGTATTGATGCAGTTTTTCTTCGATCGATTTGTCAATTTCTTTTTGCAGACCGCACAGAAACGCCGCCATATTTCTTCCGACCGGACAATTCTGATTTGCTTCTTTTGAATGTAAAGCAAACACTTCGCCGCACGAAAGAGCCTTATAAACCTCTGATAAATAAATATCTTTGGGTTGTTTAGCAAGCGATGTTCCGCCGGCTGCGCCGACTTGCGAAACGACAAGATTCGCTTCCTGCAAGTTGCTCAAAAGCCGGCGGATGACGACCGGATTCGTATTAACGCTGCCGGCGATGTAATCAGACTTAACGCGTTCGTCGCCGCCTTTGGCAAGAATCGTTAGAACGTGAATCGCAATTGCAAATTGACTATTAGCCGCCATATCTGTAATAAGATTAGTTACAATTCAAAAGTTTGTCAAGCGCAAATGTAAATAATTTGATTCGGCACTTTTTTTTTAGAAGATTTGGGCAAGTTCGTTGATTGATTCATCGGCAATGAATCGAAAAGTGCGGACATTTTGCATATCGGAGAGATTTTTCGCGGTCAGCGAATCACAGATGATCATCGAAGCCGCGTTCAGACCTTTGCGCCAATTTTCTTCATTGGTCGAGCGAAGGAGAAGGCTTTCCGGTTCGACGCGAGCGGCAACAAGCATTATTTTTGCAAGAACCAGAAAAGTTTCCCAACCCGAAACGATGGCGATCAGATCATCTTCGGTTGGCCGCGTTTCGCCTTTCATCGCATCGGCGGCAGAACGCGCTTTGAGAAAAACGCAATTTTTATCGGGCGGCAAAACCGCGCTGATCTTTGCTTTTTCATCAAACATCGCGGCAAAATTTGCGCCGCATTTTGAATGATTCTGCTCAAAATCCTGAAAGTCTGTCCCGATCACCTGAAAGCTCGTCGCGTCGCGGAGCTCTTCGATCAGTATTTCGCGCAACTCAAGATCATTTTCGATGACAAAAAGCTGATTTGAATGATGCGAATCAAAAAAATGCGACAGACCGATTTTTATTTCGGCGACTGAATATCCGCTGTCTTGCGCCGTTTGAACAAATTGCGCGATGAGATTGTCGAGCGAGTTTTCAGGGTTTTCGTTGACCGGCTCGCGGACATAAAAACCGCTACCCTTTTTAAATTCGAGCCAGCCTCGTTCGGTGAGAAGCTGATACGCATTAGAGACCGTGTTCGGGTGAATCTTAAAGCGGAGAGCCATCTCGCGGGTGCTTGGCAGACGAGCGCCAACCGCCAAATCGCCGCTCACAATGCCGAGCGTAACTTGCGTGATAATCTGCTCACGTACGGGAACTTCGCTGTTTTTCGATAACCAAATCTTCATAAAGGGATGAGGGATGAGGGATGAGGGATGAATGCAGGGATTTTTTCATCCCTCATCCCTCATCCCTCATCCCTAATTTATGGCGTGTTTTAAGGCTTCTTCCAAGTTTGCAAATTGAAACTCAAACCCCGCGTCCTGCAAACGTTTCGGCAAGACGCGGCAGCCTTCGAGCAAGAGTCTTTCGCCCATTTCGCCGAACAATAATTTAATGCCGAATGCCGGAATCGGCAAAATCGTCGGGCGATGGAGAACTTTGCCGAGTGATTTTGTAAATTCTTCGTTCGTCGCCGGATTCGGCGCGGTCGCGTTGATCGCGTCTTTTAATTCGGCATTTTCGAGCGCGAAGTGAAAGATCTTGACAAGATCGTCGAGCGCGATCCACGACATCCATTGTTTGCCCGAACCAATCGTGCCGCCGACTCCGAACTTAAACGGCGTCAGCATTTTTTCGAGTGCGCCGCCATCTTTTGCGAGCACTACGCCGATTCGCGGATTGACGACGCGTGCGCCGAAATCCTCCGCCTTTTGCGCTTCTTTTTCCCATTCGTCGCAGACTTCGGGGAAAAACCCTTCGCCTTTCGCGCTCTCTTCGGTCAAACGTTCATCGCCGCGATTGCCGTAAAAACCGATCGCCGACGCACTGACCAAAACTTTCGGCTTATCGGCGCATTTTCGCAGAGCGTCAACCAAAACACGTGTCCCGACCGTCCGACTTTCCTTTATCTTGCGTTTCTTTGATACCGACCAATTTTCCGATGCGACACTATCGCCCGCCAAATGAATAACGGCATCAAAACCTTCGAGCTTTGCCTGTTCGCCGTCGGAGAAACCTTTTTCGGCGTCCCACTGAATTTCGTCCGCGCCTTTTGGAGTTTTGCGCACGAGCTTGTGAATCTCGTGTCCTTTCGCCTTCAAAGTCGGAATCAAATGCGTGCCGACAAGACCGCTTGCGCCTGTCATTAGAATTTTCATATAAAGATTTTTAACGCAAAGTCGCTAGGACGCAAGGACGCTAGGACTTTATTGGATTTCACTTTGCGCTTTATCGCTTTTGCGTCACCAGTATTAAAACTAATTTTTTCTTTGCAAATCGTTTCTCACAAATTTGACCATTTTTTGGATCTCTTCTTCGGTCAATTGATTTTTGAACGATGGCATCGGAAGTTTTCCTTCTTTGATTTGGAGATAGATTTCTTGTTCGCTCTTTTTTGCCGCGTCGCCGTATCTCAAACTCGGGATTATTTTGCCGTCAATTTCCTTGCCGTTTGCCTCCGCGCCGTGGCAGATCGCGCAGTTTTGGCGAAAGATTGAGGCTTCGTAAGATTTGCTGTCGGCGATGATATATTCCGCACGTTTTGATTCGGTCGGCTGACAAGCGACGGTGAAAGCGATAAATGATAATACAATAATTATTTTCAAAGACTTCATTAAATATATTTTAAGGCGATCAAAAGCAAAAACTCATCATTCTTTTCAGATAGCCAGAATTACGAAAGGATTTTCGCTATCAAGCTACTCCTTGTTTAAGAACTTCGCAAAGCGTAAAGTATAGTAAAAATGCGAATCAGTAGTTGAAATTGGGCATTACAAATCAACAACTTACAAGCCTAATTTTAATTTTGGGTTCAAACCCCTTGACATAAACCTTTTGTTTTCAACATCAGAAATTTTCAACTCCTGATTCGCATTTTCAACAAATCGGCGAAAATTCGTCAAATCCGTGTTCGTCCGCGTCTAGTTTTCTTTCTTATTTTCAACTCAAGACTCAGGTCTGACAAGGCGGAAACCCAAGCTGTTGATTCTAAACGACGGCTTACCCCAAATACGAAAACCCGGAATCGTAGTCTCATTGTGCCAACTACCGCCACGATACACCCGGTTTGAGCCTGAACTAGGCCCCGTCGGATCTACACTTGGACTCTTTGCATAGTAATCTGCATCATACCAATCCTGACACCATTCCCACACATTTCCGTACATATCGTATAACCCAAAAGCGTTTGCTTTTTTTTGCCCAACCGGATGCATTTTATTGCCTGAGTTCATATCATACCAACCGATTGAATCAACATTTGTTGAATTTATCTGTTTTTCTGATACTGCTGACAATGCCTTGTGAAAAAGTTCCTTCCAATCCTTCCGGGTTTCCAACCGCAAAAACTTCATCTCCGATTGCGGTCGAATTATCCGTATTTAATTTTAACGGTTTTCCTTTGACTCCTTTTATTTTGAGCAAGGCTAAATCATTTTTCTCGTCCGTTCCGACGACGCCTAAAATCTCATATATTTTTTTCTGACCGTAGATTTTGGCATAACCTTCGGTTGTTTCTTTGATGACGTGAAAGTTTGTCGCCACAATGTCTTCGGCAACGAAAAATCCGCTTCCCGATTTTGCTTTGTCGGTGTTGCTATTCCGCATTACAAGCAAAACGGTCGAAGGCAAGGTTTTCTGAGCAATTTGGCGCGGCGTGAGTGTTTTATTTTTAGTCGTTTGGGCAGTGATCGCAAAAGGTGAAAAACAACCGAACAAGAAAAAAAGATTTAACAGTAAAACCGCTTGCCGATATTTTGTTTCTCTCATCGAAAACAACCTCTAAAACTATTTATGAAATTTGACAGAAGTCACAATCACCGCTATCTTGCTCTCAGGCACAACTG
>JANPDZ010000881.1:0-2816 GCA_031431735.1 Acidobacteriota bacterium
GTCACCGATACGTTAGGACGTGTCATTACAGTCAATTACGACAACGAACTTTACCCGATCTCGATCACCCAAACATGGAAAACCGGCAACGGTTCAGGCTCAAACGTCACCTATACTTGGGCAACCTTCAATTACACGACCACGGCCATCAGCACGAACTTTGCCAACGGCATCAATATTGTCGGACCTGCTAACGGAACGAGCCTCAAAGTTCTGCAAAAAGTAACATTTCCAAGTGGCGGATACACGACGTTTGATTACAACGGCTACGGGCAAGTCAAACAAATCAACAACTACGCGGCGGATTGGCATCTTTTGAATTACACAAAAACCGATCTTAACAATCCCGCGACAAATCAAACCGATTGTCCGCGCTTTACGGAAACGCGCAATTGGGTTGAGAATTTTAATCAAAATACAAGCGGCACGGCACAAGAAACGGTTGTCACAAATTCGATCACCGAAAACCAAACTTACAACGTCGGCGGAATCAGTGGAACGGCAACAAAAATTGAAGTCTCGATGGCAAGTGATCCATATAATCACGTCTCAAAAACCTTTGTCGGCAGTTCGGGCTGGATGGAAGGTTTGCCGATTGCGACCGAAGATTGGGCAAACGGCACAAGCGGCACTGAACGCAAACGCTGGACGTGGACAAGTTGGACGCAAGACGACACGAACGCAAGCGATATTCAAAATCCGCGAACAACCGTTTCAAAAGTCGGCGACACGAGCAATATCAAGAGAACGGAAACCGAATATTATCCGGTCAGCACAAATTCGCCGATTGCGCTTTACGGTTTGGTCAAAGAAGTCAGAGTTTTTGACAGTAACGAATCAACCGTTTTGAAAAAAGCCGTCACGGAATACAATCTCGATACAGCATATCTTTCGAGAAGAATTATCGGTTTGCCGTCAAAGACCGAACTTTACGGTTTGGAAACTTCGGGATTAAACCTGATGTCGAAAGTTACCTACGCTTACGACGAAGGCGATTTCAGCGACTCGAATCTTGCTCAAAACATTTCGACGGTCATTCAGCACGACACGAATTTCGGAGCATCATTTATTACCGGCAGAGGCAATCTGACCTCAACAACGCGTTGGAATGTCGCGTATCCGACGACTTCGGGCGAAGCCGTTTCGTCATCGGTCAAATACAACACAGCAGGTGCGCCCGTCGCCCAGACTGATCCGCTTGGCAGAACCGTCAAAATCGAATATACGGATAACTTTAATGACACCACAACATCGCGCAACACCTTTGCCTATCCGACCAAACTAACCGATCCGGCGGATAACTATTCAGTGGTCAAATACCGTTTCGACATCGGCACCAACGTCTGGGCAAAATCACCTGCTCCGGCAGGGAATTCAAGCGGCAAAGAAACAACCAGACTTTATGATTCAATCGGCAGACTCGACAAAGAAACCGTTCTCAACACGGGCGCATACACGCGCTACGAATACCCGACCAATCAAATCCAAAGCAAAGTCTATACAACCGTCATTGACACCAACAACAACGGCGCAGATTCAAACGACGAAGTAATGAGCGAATCGTGGTCAGACGGCGCGGGCAGAGTCAGAAAATCGCGCACCGAACACCCAAACTCAACCGGCGGCTGGATGGGAAGCCTTGTCGAATATGACATCTTCGGGCAAGTCAAACGAAGCACAGTTCCAACCGAAATCAATTCCGCTTACGAACCCGCCGGAGATGACGCGACCCGCGGCTGGCTCTGGTCATCGCAAGAATACGATTGGAAAGGCAGAGTAACGCGGAGCATTCCGACCGATTCAAACGGTTCGGACGGCAAAGACCAGCTCATCAGTTACGAAGGCTGCGGATGCGCGGGCGGACAAGTTACAACGATTCAAGGCGAACTCGTGCCAAGAAACGACCAATCAAACACGAACGCAAGAAGAACACAAAAAATCTATGCCGACATTCTCGGCAGAACTTACAAAACCGAAGTGATGAATTGGGACGGCACGACGCCTTACACAACGACCGTCCAAACATTCAACGGACGCGACCAAGTTACAAAAACACGGCAGTATTCAGGTTCGGAAAGCAGTTCGATCTATCAGGACGTTTCGATGACCTACGACGGACACGGGCGGATGAAAACGCGGCATTATCCGGTTGAAGATTCAGAAACTGAAACGACCTGGATCTATAACGCCGATGATTCCGTTCAGCAAATTGTTGACCCGCGCAATGCGATTACGAATTTTACTTACAACGCTCGCGGACTCGTTGAGCAGGTGAGCTACGACCCGCCCGCCAATCAAACGGCGATTCCCGATGCACCGACCGTTAATTTCGCTTACGATGCGCTTGGCAATCGAATACAGATGACGGACGGCACGGGAACGCAGACCTACAACTACAACGAACTTTCTCAAATAACCAGTGAAACCAAAGATTTTACCGATTTGACGAATAATCTGACAATTTCTTATACCTACAATCTCGGCGGCGGCTTAAAATCAATCACCGACCCGTTTAGTTCGACCGTTAATTACACCAACGATAAAACAGGCAGATTAACGGCAGTCACGGGAACAGCTTGGGCGCAGAATACAACCGGAAACTATGCCAACAACATCAAATACCGGGCATTCGGGCAACTCAAACAGATAGACTACACAATGCCGAGCGAAACATCGCAGATAAAATTGGAATACGACAACCGTTTGCGCGTCAGTCATTCGGAAGCCAGTTTGCCGAGCGCGTCGGGCGGATTTGTCATGAAAGCCGATTTTAGTTATTTTGCCGATTCGCGTGTGCAGTCGAAAGATGATCTGCT
>JANPDZ010000882.1:0-2173 GCA_031431735.1 Acidobacteriota bacterium
TTTTTCCTAAAGCCGCTTGTTGTGTTTGAGCGGCTTTTGTATTAAATTTTTCTTGCTCCATCAATTAATTTTAGTTTCACAAAAGGTGCGATATGAACAGGCTCATTCGATTTTTTTCGAGTTTTCTTTTTTTGCTGTTGGCGGTTGCTTTGCCGTTGTTTGCACAGGAGAACGCGGAAGCAGTCAAACTTGCCGCCGAATTTTTCAACGCTTATCCGGCCAAAGATTTTGAGAAGATGCCGACGTTTTGGAGCGAAAAATCGCCGGAGCGCGAGAAGTTTCTGAAAATATTCCGGTTTTCGCTGACCGATACGGAAAACATCTCGTTCAAGGATTTGGCGGTCAAAAGCGCGACGTTTGAAGGCGACAAACTGACCTTGCAAATTTCGCTGACGATGGACGCAACGGATGCGAAAACCAAAAGTCCGAAGTGGAATTTCGGCAAGTGGAATCGCGTTTTGCGGTTGGTTAAAGAAAACGATTCGTGGAAAGTTTGGCAATGCAAATTTGCCGAAGAAGAGTTTGCCGACAAATTGGTAAACGCCAAAGATGCCGCCGCACAAGACGCGCTTTTAGCGGAAAATCCGGAACTCGCTAATCGTTTTTTGCGGCGGGCGATCATTGATTTGAGCCGCGCTTTGCGGGCGCGTAACGAACTCGGCAAGGTCGTCTTTCTTGCCGAAATGATGGAAAGATCGGCACAAAAAACAAGCGATGAAACGTGGCTTGCCCGTGCGTGGCTAGAAATCGGATGGAGTCATTTTATTTTATCGGAAAGTGGCAAAGCTCTCGAATACTACTACAAAAGTGAAAAATTAAGTCAAAGACTCAAAGATGAGGAAGGGTTGTCTTTAGTTTATTATGCGCTTGGATTGCTTCGAGCTATTCAGGGAGAATACGCACAGAGCATTTCGTATTATCGAAAAAGTGCCGAACTAGCCGAAAAACTTGGTGATAAAACTATTCTTGCCCGTGTTTTAAACAACTTAGGCACAGTTACATTATCGCAGAAATTTGGCGAAGGTCGTTTGCTTGTAAGCGATTTTATTACCCGAAAACCTGATAAATCACTTGACGAATTGATTGAGCATTTCCAAAAAGTCAAACAGCTTTACGCCGAGATTGACAATGATTTAGGAGTTATTTTTGCCACTGGGAACATCGGTCAAATCTACTATTATTCGGGTAATGATGAAATGGCTTTACGGTTTTTCAATGAAACCGTAAAACAGTTGGAAAATTTAGGCGCAATCGCCTATTTAGCTGAGGGATATGGTTCATTGATGCTGATTAATATCGCCAAAGAAAATTATTTGGAAGTATTGAACCACTTTGAAAAATTCCTCAAAATCAAAGACAAACTTCCTGCTTCTTACGATATTTCCGACATTTTTACTCTTGCTGGAAAGTCATTTCGTTTACTCGGACAAAATGAAAAAGCCGAAAACTTGTTCTCGGAAGCTATCAAAACAATCGAAGTTCTTAGAAAAACAATCGGCGGCAATACTCTTTCTCGTCAAAAGTTTTTAGCATCAAGAGTTATGCCGTATTACGAGATGATTAAGTTGCTTCACGCTCAAAACCGCGATGAAGAAGCCTTGCAATTTGCGGAGATGATAAAAGCGCGGGTTTTGTTTGATGTTGTCAGAAGCGGCGCGAAATTTTCGGAAAAATCTCTGACCGAAGATGAAAAACGGCAAACGGAAAAGCTCAAAAACGAGATTGAGAATCTGAATCGGCAGGTTATCGAAGAACAATTAAAATCTACAACCGATAACCTGAAAATTAAAAACATCCACGAAAAACTGGCGCAAGCGCGGATTGATTACGAAAAATTTGAATCGTATCTTTTCTCGGTTCACGCGGAAATGAATCTGCAACGCGGCGAAATTCCGCTTCTCCGGCTTTCGGAAATCGAAAGTCTCGTGCCGGATGATAAAACCGCAATTTTGGAATACGCCGTCACGGACGAGAAGATTTTGGCGTTTGTCCTGACCAAAGGCGAAAAGCTCGAACTCGAAGTTTATCAATTACCAATCGGGCGGCGCGAACTTGTGCCAAAAGTCGGAAATTTGTGGAAGCAAATCGCCGAACAAAATTTCGGCTATAAAGCAGAGGCGAGCGAACTTTACAATTTGCTGATTGCGCCGCTCACAAAAAATCTCAAAAACCG
>JANPDZ010000883.1:0-5540 GCA_031431735.1 Acidobacteriota bacterium
GGTTATTGGAAAAAGCTGATCATTATGCGGCTTGATATTGGTGATTGGGAAGACAAGCCGTCCAATAAGATCAAGAATTTTTACAAACGGATGAACGAGGTGATGCCGTCGCTCTTTTCTCACGGTTGTAGTTTCGGCGAAGACGGCGGTTTTCTCAAACGCGTCAAAACAGGCACCTGGGCAGGACATATTATCGAGCATTTCGCGCTTGAATTGCAATCTCTTGCGGGAATGGATGTTGGCTACGGGCGCACACGCGAAACCGGCGAAAAAGGAATTTACAACGTCGTTTTCGCGTATCACGAAGCAGAAGTCGGCCGCTATGCCGCGCGCGCTGCCGTCAGGCTTTTTCTCGATTTGGCGAACGGGGAAAAGATCGGGGAGATCAAAGCCGAACTCGACAAAGAGATTCAGGAAATGCGCGAAACTCGTGAAGATGTGCGCTTTGGGCCTTCGACCGGTTCGCTCGTCGAAGAAGCCGAATCGCGCGATATTCCGTTTATCCGCCTCAACGATCAATCGCTCGTCCAACTCGGTTACGGTGTTCATCAAAAACGCATTCAGGCGACGACGACTTCCCAAACAAATATGATTTCGGTGGACATCGCGGGCAATAAGGACGCGACCAAAAAACTTCTCGGAGAAATGGGCGTGCCCGTGCCGAAAGGTTATAAGATCCGCGACGAAGAAGATCTGGAAAAAACGATCGAAAGAATCGGTTATCCGGTCGTCATCAAACCGCTCGACGGCAATCACGGCAAAGGCGCGACGGTCGGCATCGAAACGATTGAAGATGCGAAAACCGCATTTGAAAAAGCCAAGGAATATTCGCGTTGGATAATTGTCGAAAAACAACTTATCGGCAACGATTTTCGCGCTCTCGTCGTCAATAACCGGCTGATCGCGGTTGCCGAACGGATTCCGGCGCACGTCGTCGGCGACGGCAAATCTTCAATTCAGGAACTGGTTGACGAAACCAACAAAGATCCGCGCCGCGGTTACGGGCACGAAAACGTGCTGACGCAGATCGATATTGATTCGCAATCGGCGCGTCTGATCGCCGCGAAAGGCTATACGCTTGAAACCGTTTTGGAGAAAGACGAAATTCTTTATTTGAAAACGACGGCAAACATTTCAACCGGCGGAACGGCGATTGACCGCACCGACGAAGTTCATCCCGAAAACGTCTTTCTGTTTGAACGCATCGCCCGGATTATCGGTTTGGACGTGACGGGCGTTGATGTGATCGCGCCGAATGTTGCCGAACCTCTGCACGAAAACGGCGGCGGAATTATCGAAGTCAACGCCGCGCCGGGTTTTCGGATGCACTTAGCACCAAGCGAGGGAATCGGCCGCAATGTCGCCGAACACGTTATTGATATGCTCTTTCCGCCGGGAAAACCCTCGCGCATTCCGATTTTTTCGATCACCGGAACCAACGGCAAAACGACGACGACGCGGCTAATCGCGCATATTTTGAAAGGAAGCGGAAAAACCGTCGGATTTACGACCACTGACGGAACTTATATTCAAAATCAGCAGATCGTTTCGGGCGACAACACCGGTCCGGTTTCCGCACAGCTCGTTCTCAAAGACCCGACCGTTGAAGTTGCCGTGCTGGAAACGGCGCGAGGCGGCATTATCCGCGCCGGATTGGGTTTTGACCATTGCGACATCGGCGTTGTGATGAATGTTGCGGCGGACCATCTCGGATTAAAAGATGTCAATACGCTCGAAGACCTGGCGCGTGTCAAATCGGTCGTGCCGCGTTCTGTTTCTAAAAAAGGTTTCGCGGTTTTGAATGCCGAAGACGAGAATGTTTACCGGATGAAAGAACTTGTTGACGGACATCTTGTCTATTTTTCGATGGACGAAAATCATCCGAACATCGAACGTCAGGCGCGGCGCGGGCGCATCTCTTGTGTTTATGAAAACGGCTACATCACGATTCTGAAAGGTAAATGGAAGGTTCGCATCGAAAAAGCGATAAATGTTCCGCTGACCTACGGCGGACGTGCTGAATTTATGATTCAAAACGTTATTGCGGCAACGCTGGCGTGTTTTGTTCACGGCGTTTCACTCGAAGATATCCGGAGCGGTTTGACGACCTTTAACGCCGGTACGGCGCAAACTCCCGGACGGCTCAACTTTGTCGAGATCGGCGATGTCACCGTGTTAATGGATTACGCGCATAATCCGGCGGGAATGCTGGGACTTACAAACTTTATCAAAAAGCTCTCGCACAAACATCACACCGTCGTCATCAACGGCACGGGCGACCGCCGCGACGAAGATATTCGGGAATTTGCCAAGATCGCCGCCGATACGTTTGAACGCATCGTCATCCGGCGCGGAAATTATCTGCGCGGACGCACCGACGAAGAGATGTTTGTCTTGCTTCAAGAAGGCATCGCCCGAAGCGAAAACAAACCGCAAGTACGAATCATCCCCGAAGGACGCGAAGCGATTCACTACGCCATCAAACACGGCCGAAAAGGCGAACTGGTCGTGACTTTGGCGGATCTCGTGCCGAAAGACATCGCTTACGTTCAGGAATACCGCGACATCTTTTTGCAATCGAAAGCGGAAAGTTAGATTAACGGCGATTTATCACGCTTTCAAAAAGGTGAACTCGTTTCGCCGACCAAGCCCAGAACTTCGCCTTCCGCGATCGAATCGGTAATTTAACCGCCTCTAATAAGTATTTTTAAGTAAAAAGGTTTTGCCAAAAAAGTGCTTAAATCTGCCCACAGCGCGAATTTCGTTGCCGCTTTTACTAATTTGATGATGTCTTGATAACGAGCGTGCCTGCTATAATGTCATGGAGTGCCTGTTTCTTCGGAGTGAAACCAGCCATTACGAAACCAATATAGATGGGCAAGATTGAGAGCCACTTGCCCCAAAAACGTCCACTGGCTCTGGCAAAGCTGATAGTGTGACCATTCATGTTGGTAACTTTCAAGCCCATAACTTGCTTTCCGAAAGTAGCTTCGTATCGTGAGGATTCCAACAATGCAAAGTACATCCAAAGTACTATGCATGCGAATCCCCCAACAACTTGTGATGCAACTTCTGTTTTTGGTCCCGGTCGCGCTGGCAGAGGACCAGCTAATGCGCTCATTATTAAGAAAGATATACCAATCACGGGAATTGCCAAAATTATCAGATCAATAATAATTGCTGCGAAACGTTTCCAAAACCCTGCGTATTGTAGCATCGGAATAGGCATTAATGCGACAACATCTTCTGGGGATAAGTCAAGTCGAGTTTTGATGAGACGGACTAACTGACTTCCAATATCATCACAGTATTCTCGTAGCCTCTTTTCCATACCGAGTAGAAAGCCAAAGCCCATGTTTTCGTCAACACTGATGACGATTTTGCGCTGATCGCCTTTATCATAAATGTCAGCGGAGAACCTGACAGGAAACCATTTGGCTGGAGCAATTATTCCGCCAATGATACGTATTGCCCAACCCATACCCATTTTACCTGTTATCTCTGTGTCGTCCTCGTTAGGCACAGGATGGCATCCAAGTAAAAATAGTGCATCGCATGTGGCTTTAAAGCATTCTTGAGCTGGCTTTGTTGAAGAAAAAGAATCATTATAACCAAATCTCGACATATGGTAACCTCCTTAAATATTATTCTCGAATAAAAAAGAGCGTCTGGAAATCGTCGCCCAATGACTTGTTCGATGCGTCTTTGCTTTCAAAAAGCCTTCTTTAACTTTGTTCATAGGCTTTCAAAAACTCGTCGCGTGAAATTCCTGCTTGGGTGCAAATTCCGCGCAATGTCGAACTTTTCAGCTTGGTGTGGTTTGGAATGGTCAAGGGCGTTTGTGTTCCGTTGGCATTGTCTCGCGCTAAAGAAATATGTTCGCGCTCACGAACAACTTCAAAACCCAGCTTTGCCAATGCTCGCAATACTCTGGCTTTTGGCGCATCAATCGGAAATTTCGCCATTATGCCACTATTCCCGCTTCCGCTACGAACGCTTCGAGTGCTTGTTCGTCAGTGTCCAAAACTTCCGCGCCGAAAGTTTCAATATGAAAACGAATGGCGGATTTTACGTCTGTCAATGCTTCTTCGTAAGTGTCACCCGCACCGATAACCGCGCCTTTCAAGCCAAGCGGATAAGCGATGTAACCGTCAGAATGCTTTTCGATGATAATTTTTATATCTCGTAACATTTTTGCACCTCAAGTAAATCCTAGCACGAAAATTCTTTATTCGGCACAAGCGAAACTAAAATCAAAATGTGTCAAAAATCAATCGCTGCCGTTTCAATCACGAAGCATCGAACTATTGATTATCCCGAACCATTCGGGATAACCCTCAAATGCGCGTGTATTATTTGGAATCAATCCGCATCATAACCTTTTCGAGGCGGCGTTATTTTGAGGCTTGTAATTTTTCAGCTAACCACAAATTGACCAATGTTTCAGGAACAACACCACGAACACGCGCTTCGGCTTCGAGTTCTTTGTAGATGTTTGGCTCAAGGGTGACACGCCTTCTTTGTGTGGCTCTGACTTCAAACTCAACCTCACGGGTTTCATCCCAATAGTCATCTAGGCTGTGCGTGTCCCAAAACTCGCCGATTTCTTCTAAGGTCTGCGCCTGTGAAATACTGCTAAGTTGTGTGTTTTTATTTTCGCTCATAACGCCTGCGTTCTTTTTTGTCCATATCTCGCGCACTTAGAATCAAAGCGGTGTTTGATGATTTATGAATAAAAAATATGATTAAATAGCGACCTGCTTCGGTTTGCCCGCTTGCCGAATAGACCTCTTCACCTTTTTGGTGTCCCGATTCAACGCGCACGGTAACGCGGACGATTAAAGAAAACTTCTTCGGCTTCATCCTGCGAAACTTGATGTTTGATTTCTACTTTATCAAGTATGCTCGGAAGCCATATAAAATCGTCAATATACATAAAGCAGTTTCCGGTTCAGCATTTATGCTCAACAATCTAACTGTAAAATGTAAAAAACACGATGTCAAATAATTCCTGTCATCCTCAAACTTCGATTGAAACAAGGAAGCACCGAATTTATGATTGAGCCGAATCATTCTTGATAACACTCAAAGCGAAAACAAACTCCAAAGCGAAAACAAACCGCAATTACGAATTATCCCCGAAGGACGCGAAGCGATTCACTACGCCATCAAACACGGTCGCAAAGGCGAACTCGTCGTCACTTTGGCTGATCTCGTGCCGAAAGACATCGCTTATGTTCAAGAATACCGCGACATCTTTTTGCAATCGAAAGCGGAAAGTTAGACCAACGGCGATTTATCACGCTTTGAAAAAAGCCAAAAAGGCGAAATATCAATAGTGGTATAATTGCTAACGGAGGTTTGTAAAATGTGGAACGAAACAAAACAGCAACAGCTAATCGAACTGCAACGGCGCGAAACGGCGGGAGCGTTGACTGTTGAAGAAAAACACCTGCTCGAAAACTTGTTTTATGAATTAGAGCAGCAAGAATGGCAAACATTGAATCCTGCGCTTGAGCGTGTGCGCGAAGAACAAATCG
>JANPDZ010000884.1:0-3236 GCA_031431735.1 Acidobacteriota bacterium
CGTTTGAAAAAGTCAAAGCCGACCGTTTGGAGTTGGATAAAATCGTTTTGCGCGATATTCTTGGACTTAGCGAAAAAGAGCATTTGGAAGTTTATCAAGCGGTTGTTGATTTGGTAAAATCACGTTTGGAAAAAGCGAAAAGCATCGGCAAAAATAGCAAGAAAAACGGCGGAAGTTTGGGCGGTGCATTGGCTGGGAATATTTACGACGATTTTCATAATGGACACGACTAAAAATGGCTGAAGAAGTAATGGAAAAACCAAAACGGAAAGAAGGTTTCGGCGAATTTTACGCCGCCAAGGTGCTGTCGCAAGGGCGCGAAAATCTGGTCAAACGCGAACTTGTCGGCTATTCGTGTTTTGGCGAACTGCGGATGGAACAAGACCTTTTCGGTTGGAAGGTTTACACGAAACGGCGCGTGTTTGAATGTGATTCGGAAATCGAAGCGCGATATTTAATGGTTTTTCTCGAACTCGGCTGGCGCGAGATTTATGTGCCTAAGAGCGCGGAATACTTTGCGGAAATTATGCCGCGTCTCGATTATTTAAAAGCACGGCTCGACCGACTTATGACCGAACATATGAAAAGAATTTTCGGACGCAAAATTCGTCGGGAAACGCGACTTTTAGCTTATCAAAAACTTTCCAAAATTCCCGAAGACGCGCCGAAATTTGATGACGACAAATTTGCAAATTCGGGCGAAGAAGAGGAAGATTACGAAACGGAAGAAGATTTTGACGAAGAATTAGAGGAAGAATACGCATAATGCAAGCACTCGGAATGGTTGAATGTTTTGGTTTGGTGGCGATGATCGAAGCGGCGGACGCGATGGTTAAAACTGCGAATGTAACGCTCGTCGGTTACGAAAAAATTGATGCGGGACTCGTCACGGCAATCGTGCGCGGAGAAGTCGGCGCGGTCAAAGCGGCGGTTGATGCCGGCGCGGCGGCAGCGCGAAGAATCGGCACGGTCACGGCGGTTCACGTCATTCCGCGTCCGCACGACGAAGTCGCCGACGGAATTCCGGTCATCGAAACCGGCGAAACGACGCGCAAGAAAATTTCCGGCTCGGTTCCTGAGAAATAGTTGGCAGTCGGCAGCGGCAGTAGGCAGTTAAAAACCGTATCCGAATCGTTGTTATTTTCGGACTACGGTTTTTTTACTGCCAACTGCCAACTGCCAACTGCCAACTGCCAACCGCCTACTGAGTTTTAACCTTCGTTTGATTTTGCAAGGTCGGTGTTTTATTTTTATTGTCGGTTTGAATTCCGGTGCGCGTAATGGCGATGCGCTTTTCTTTATTCGGACCGTCAGCGACTGTCACTTTGATAGGTCGGTACGTTCCGGTTTTGACATCGGTGGGCGGCAGATAACCGATCGAATATTGGGTCCGAAGTTCGTTGGCAATGTCTTGGGCAATGCCGGTTAGTTCGCTCAATGAATTTGGAAAATACACTTTTCCGCCGGTTTCTTTTGCCAATCTTTCTAAAAACGCTTTCGATTTGGCTTGCGGGCTTTTGCTGATAAAACCGCCTTCTTTGCTCAATTCATTGACAAATCCGACGACGTAGATCTGCACATCGGATTCGCGAAGCCGTTCAAAAAGCTGCGGTTCTTTATAAAAGGAGTCACGGTCTTCGCCATCGGACACAAGAATCAAAGCGCGCCGTTTGCGGTCGTTCGGGTTGCGCGACTTTTCATATTCGTCAACACTTTCGGCTGCCAGATAAACCGCATCAATGATCGCCGTCGGGCCGCCTTCAATATAAAGATTGTCGAGAGCTTCCATAATATCTGGTTTGCTCGGCGTAAATTCCTGTGTGATTTCGATGTTTTCCGAATCAACAAAACGGATGATACTGGTTTCATCATCCGTCCGGTTGGTATTGACGATGATTTTGCCGGCTTCGATGACCTTGTCGAGCTGAAGCCGCATCGAGCCGGAATTATCAATGACCAACGCATAATTGGTCGGAACTTCCGATTTGCCGAAATACTCGATTTTTTGAAGCACATTATTTTCGTAAACCGTGAAATCGTTTTGCGTCAAGTTGGCGATCGAACGATTATTGCGGTCAACAACCCGGATATTGAGATTGACCAATTCGGTATCAATACGAATTATTTCACTGTCTTCTTCCGGAGTCGGCGAAGCGGATTTTGCCGGTGTCGGCGTCGGCTTTGCCTGCGTATTGGTTTGCGCGTCCGCCCGGAAAAAGTTAAAAAAAGCGGGCAGCGAAACAAAACACAAAACAAGCGTCAAAATTAATAAATTCTTTCCTTTCATTATTCTCCAAACGTATAATTATTTGTAATTCGTGTTCGGCGTTGCGTAATAGCCTTCACGATTTCTGACCGTTAGACGCGGCAAACCACGCGGAGGTTTGACCTTAACTTTTACTTTATGATATTTTCCGTCCGGTTTGAAATCACGCGGCGTGTAACCGATCGAATATTGATGGCGAAGTTCGAGCGCGATGCGTTCAAAGATCTCGTCCATTTCAACATCGGTTGAAGGATAAAAAGCCTTGCCGCCTGTGACTGAGGTTAATTCGTCAAGGAATGCTTGTCCCTGCATTCCATCAGTGCTGCCGGCATCGCGGCCGTCCATAATTCCGACAGCATAGACAACGACATCGGATTCTTTCATCAAACGGCGCACTTCGCCGAAATTATAGCGCGAAGCATTGTCCTGACCGTCGCTGATGATGAGCAACGCCTTTTTCTGATGAGATCCGCGTGTTACTTTTTCGATGCCGAGGTAACAAGCATCGTATAGAGCCGTGTTGTTTTTGGGATTGATGAGCGTTAATTTTTGCAGAACGGCTTCGCCGTCGCGGGTGCGGTCGAGCAGCAATTGAGCGCGGTTGTTAAAGGCGATCAGAAAATATTCGTCGTTCGGATGACTGGTGTTGATAAACTTTTCGAGAGCCTTGCGCGCCTTGACGATCTTGGTGCCGCTCATCGAATCGGAAACGTCAAACAAAATGCCGAGCGAGACGGGCGCGTCGGTGTCGCTGAAAAAAGTAATTTCCTGTTCAGTGCCGTTATCTATCACGGTAAAGGCGTTTTTCGTCAAACCCGATACATAACGTCCGTAAATATCAGTCACCGTCAGGGTTAAAGTGACAAGATCGGTCGGAACTTTGACAGGTCTGTCGTCATTGTCTTCAACTGCTTGGAGCAAAGGTGTCGGTGTCGGCGTTTGAGCAAACGACACGGCAACACCGCAAATA
>JANPDZ010000885.1:0-6900 GCA_031431735.1 Acidobacteriota bacterium
AAATAAAACCAGGCCATCGGCACCAGATAAAATAAGCCTCCCGTCAAACCGACAAATAAACTACCCTGCTTGGGATTAAAAATCTGAACAAAACAAAGAGCGGCGAGAGCCGTGGTCCACCCAGCCAGAGAGGTTAATCGAATTGTCTCAAGTTTGTGGCGAAACAAAACGATCAAAAAGGCCATCAAAGTGACAATCGGAACCACTAAATGAATCGGCTCGGTTTGAGAATATGGCACTAAAATATATTGGGCACGACGCAAAAAACCACGAAACGGCTCAAAAATCATCACCGCCAGCAAGCCGGCTTCAAGACTCACCAGCAACGGCACCAGCATGGCGCTTAACATTCCAAAGAGGAGCGACAAACGCAATAGATTTTCGCCCATCGCCGCTGAAAATGCCGCGCCGAGAGCCATTATCTGCGTCGGAATGAGCCACAAAAATGGCGAACGGCGCGGTCTGCGTCTCAAATTTTGAGCTTGAACCCGACTCTTCATTTCTTACTATTTGATCCCCTAAACTGCGCCTCGCGAAGTCAAAACAGCCGGAACCGTTTTTAACAAGATCCACCAATCTAATAACAATGACCAATGGTCAATATATTCCAAATCGAGCTTGACCCATTGTTCAAACGAAAGATTGCTGCGTCCCGAAATTTGCCATAAACAAGTCAGCCCGGGGCGGACGCTGAAACGGCGTTTTTGCCACGATTCTTCCAATCTTGACACATCCCGAAGCGAAAGCGGACGCGGTCCGACCAGACTCATTTCACCAAACAAAATATTGATTAGTTGCGGCAGTTCGTCCAAACTCGATTTCCGCAGAAAACGTCCCAGACGAGTGATCCGCGGATCGTTTTTGATCTTGAAAATCGGACCTTCCTTTTCGTTCAAATGCTCGATTTCCTGCAATTTGGCTTCGGCATCCGCCACCATTGTTCTGAATTTAAGCATCCGAAAACGCCGCTTGTTGTAGCCCATCCGCTCTTGAATAAAGAAGATCGAGCCTTTGGAATCGAGTTTGATAAGTATCGCAATAACCACAAAAATTGGCGAGATCAAAGTCAGCAGAATGACCGCACCGATTAGGTCAAAAAGTCGTTTGACTTCCGTTCGCCAGCTAAATTGCGGGGCACTGTGAATAAAAAGCAGCGGTTTTCCTTCAAATTCAGACGCTTGACAACGGGCAAACTGCTGCGGAAAAAAGTCGGAAAGCAGTTGAATGGCTACGCCCTGCTCTACCAAAAGAGCGATAATTTTTTGAATTTCGGCGTAATGTGATTTTATCGGAAGCGCTACTATTACATCGTCAACCACTTCGCGGGCGATGATTTTCGGCAAATCTTCAAGTTTGCCGAGCCATTTAATTTCATCTGAATGCTGTCTGCCGTAATTTTTATCGTTATCTACAAACCCCAGCAGACGATAACCTAAACCTTTTCGATACTGAATTAAATCGGCAAATTCTCTGCCGCGCGCACCGCTGCCGACGATAATCATCGTCTTTAAATTCTGCCCGTTTTCGCGTAAATACCGGAGATAGCGGCGCGAAACATAACGAATCCCGGCGCAAAAAACAACAGCGAAACTCCAAAATCCGGCACACATCCATAAATCTACCGTTTTCCAATCGCCGATTTGGGCGGCAATCAACAAAGCCCCCGCACACAAAGCCGCCGCCTGATAAACCTGATGAAATTCTTCACGCATCCCGCGCAAACGGTGCGAACGGTATAAATCTTTGACGTTAAAAAAGTTGTGCCAAAAAATCAACAACAAACCGCCTAAAACAGCATTGCTCAGTTTAATACGGCTGGAAAGAAAATCAATCGAATATTCAACCACCGTTAGTTCGGATTGCGGAGCGTAACTGATAATTTCCGTAACCATCAAAGCCAGCAAAAGCAAAAGCAAATCCGCCGTTTTCAATGCAAATGTTACAAGTTGTCCATATGTCGTGGTCATCTGCGTCGCCTCCTTCAATTTTCTAAAATAAAAACGGGGTAAAAATATTGACGAAACTCGTCAATTTAACAAAGCGTTCGATTTTCGTTATCGTATTTTGGGGAACTAAAATCATATCGCCCGACTGCAATTCAATATCGTTTTCCAAATCGCTCGTTTTTTTGATATTTTTCAAATTGAGCAGCTTGACTTCAGCCGTTTCGGAATTGATTTTGCGATAAACCAGAATCTGCGAAGATTTTGCCGAATCTTTAAAACCGCCCGCCATTAAAACGGCTTGAAGTGCCGTGATATTCTCGGTCATTTCAAATCTTCCGGGCTGGGCGACTTCGCCCGAAACCACGAAATAAGGTTTTCTGAACTCTTTGAGAAGCAAAATCATTTCCGGGTCTTTCAGACGTTTGAAAGCCTGCGCCAAAATTTCTTTTCGCGCTTCTTCGACCGTCAGACCGCCGATTTTTACTTCGCCGACGATTTCCAACGTAACGTAGCCGTCTGGCTGAATTGTTACCGTTTGGTTGTATTCGGGCGAGTAGCGATAGCTGACGGAAATTACATCGCCGGGATTAAGCCGGTAACGCCTTTCTTCAAAAGGTTTTAATTGCGGTGCTACTTTTTTGCTTGGCGTTGGCGTTTGCGCCAATCCGCCCACACAAAAAAGAGCAAGAAAAATTCCAATAGAAATAATCGGGTATCGCTTTAACATAAATTTTTATTTAGGTCTTAGGTCTTAGGTCTTTGGTTTTTGGTTTTTTTTGCAAATTCAATAAATGACCAAAGCCCAAAGACCTAAAAATCTAAGACCGATTTTATAGTCTGTTATAAATCCAATTCGGAACGGTGTATTGCCGTTTGTTCAAAATAAATCCGAGCAGATTGCCTTCGGCTCGTTCAATCGTCTGCCGGGCGTTTTGGATTTGTTCATGCTTGGTTTGGTCGGCTTCGACGACGATCATTACGCCGTCGGTTTCGGGAACTAAAAAAGAAATCTCGTCCGAAACGCTGATTGCCGGACAATCGAGCAGAATATAATCGAAAACATATCGAAGCGGTTGCAGATTGTTGACGGTAATTTCCATCGGCGACCTTCCATAGGCTTGCAGATACTGCGAATCGTTTTTGTCCGCCTCGACAATTCTTTCGTCCGCGTCTTCTTCCGCCGGCAAACACCACAAATTCGGAACATCGGTCAGGTGGCAATAATGCGAAATGTCGCCGTATTTCATCACGTCAACTTGTGCCAAACGCTCCGCATCGGCAATCAAAGTGCGTTTTCCCATCCGCTTTGAAATTTCCATTCCGAGAGACTGCGTTACATAGCTCACCCCTTCGGCGGGCGAATACGAGGTAAAAGCCACCACCGCGCATTCGCCGCGTTGTTGATTTTGCTTTTCGATGCCCTTTAAAAATACCTGTAAATGCTGATTCATAAACCTAAAATAATTTTGAATACACCGTTCTTACCGGATGCGCTGTCGGTTTTGCGCGAACGACTTGTTTCGAGAAATTCGGACGCTCGGCAAAAACAACACTGTCTTTTCGCGGCGCAATAACTTCGTCAACCGAAATAATTTCATCTGCCTGAATAACATCATTCGCCGGAGTAACCGCAGTTTTTGACGGCTGCACACGAAAGTTCAAATGCCGTAATCTTCTCGAATTTATCGGCACGGTCGCCACCACCGGAAGTCCGGTTAAGGCTTCCAATTCGCCCGGCGTATGAATCGTTTCACGGAAAAATTCCGATGCCACCGCACAGCCGATTCCCAAAATCAAGCCCATAATAATTCCCGTCGCAATTGTCAGAGAACGGCTTGTTTTATTCGGAACTCGCGGCACGGTCGCGGCTTCGGCAATCGAAACATTTGAAATTTTTTGTCGGTCAAGCTCATCGGAAATCCGCGATTCTTCCTTTTTTTGCGCGTAAAGTCGGTAATTTTCTTCGAGTTTTTTGACTTCTCTCGATAAATCGTCGTGCGTAATCGTGGCTGATTTGAGTTTTAGAAGCAGTGCCTCATATTGATTGACCTGGTTCGTCAAATTGCCGCGCATTGCCAGCCGTCCTTCCTGTTCGATTTTGCCTTTGGTCAATTCGCTTTCCAGGTTTTGACGCAGCGGGTTGATGTCCGAAGACTGTTCGCTGTAAGTCGTCTGATTGGCTTTTTCCAAAGCCTCGTTGGTGATGCGGATTTGCTCGTCAACTTCCTTTACCAGACGGTCGTCGGGCTGAAATTTGGTTAATAATTGGGTGCGTTTGTTTTTGAGTTCGACGAGCATCGTCTTAAACCGCTCGACCGAATCCTGATTCGGAATAACGCGGCTTTGCGTCGAAATCCGGCTGTTCATTCCACGCAGTTGGTTTTCGATTTCGTTAATCCGCTTGCCGCCCGCGCTGATTTCGCCGTTGAGGTCTTTGAGCCGCGCCTGCACTTCGGCGGATTTGGTCAAAAGTATTTCTTTCTGCTGGTTTATCGAAACCACGTCCATCCGGCTTTGAAAATTTGAAAGTTTGTTTTCCGCATCGCGTAAATCTTTTTGCGATTGGTCGGTTTGTTCATTGAAAAATTCGGAAGTGCCGCCCGAACGATGCAGCGTAATATGTTTGTCCAAATACAATTTCGCCAACTGATTAAGCACCGCCGCAGCGGTTTCGGGCGATTTGGAAGTAAAGGAAACTTCGATAATATTTGCCTTTTTTACCGGATTGATTTTTAGTTCTTTTTCGAGATTCTGAACGGCTCTTTCAATGTCCTGCGGCGTTGTTTTTTTACCTGCCTCCGACTCCGCCAAATTGTTGGTAATAACCACTTGTTCCAACAAATCACGACTTTTCAGTAATTCGGTTTGGGCGATAATCTGCCCTTCGGAAACATCGTTCGGGGCAACCACAACACCTGTTTTTTCAGGATTCACGGGATTTTCGACACGGACGTTTTTGACTAAAATCTTCATCCGCGATTCGTAATAATCGGGCAGATAAAAAGCCAGAAAAGCGGCAACGCTCGCCGTAGTTAAAAAAGTAAGCAGAATCATCCACTTGTAACGGAATGCAATAACCGCTCCGTCACGAAGACTGAAACTTTTAACTTTAAAGCTGTTAACTGCTTCTTTTTTCATAAGGTTTATACTTTTTAATGTCGCAGTAAGTAAATAATCAAAACTCTTTTTTTTCCAGTTTTTCTAGGTCGCGGACAGCAAAGCAAAATCGGCAACAGTCGTCCCGTTCCCTAAAACCGAGCCGTTCCCGACCAAAGCATTTTTACCGATTCGGCAATCGTTACCGATTATCGAACCCAGGATGTGAGTGGAAGTTTTGACCGTCGTTCCAGACCAAATGACCGAATTTTGGATGACCGCGTTTTCTTCGATGATTACGCCTTTTCCTAAAACCGAATTGATGATTCTGGCTTTCGGTTTAATGACGCAGCCTTCGTCAATGCAGGATTTATCGTCAATTTCGGCATCTGCGGATTTTTGGAAATTGGTGAATTTGTTGATTTGAAAATTCTTGATGCGTCCGGTCATCAAATCCCGGTGCGCTTGCAGATAGCGTTCCGGCGTGCCAATATCCAGCCAGTAATTATCCTCAGCGATAAAGGCGTGAAACTTTTCTTTTCGGCGCAGTAAATTCGGGAATAATTGGTATTCAAACGAGTGATTTTCACCATCTGGAATGAGGTTTAAAACCTCCGGCTCGAAAATATAAATTCCGGTGTTGATTGTGTTTAAGTTGATTTGGTTGAGTTCTTCGGCTTTCGGCTTTTCCAAAAATCTCAAGACGCGATTATTTTTCCCGACTTCGACCAATCCATATGCGGAAGGATTTTCAACTCTGGTCAAAACTATAGTCGCCGTTGCCGAAAGTTTTCGGTGATGCCGCGAAACTTCGCTTAAATCAATATCGGTCAAAATATCGCCGTTCAAAACCAAAGTCGTCGTCTGCAAATATGTTTCGGCGAATTTATACGCGCCTGCCGTTCCCAGCGGAGCAGTTTCGACCAAATATTTCAATTTCACGCCATAACGCGAACCGTCGCCCAAAGTCTTTTCAATGACAAACGGCTGATAACACGTGGACAGAATAATTTCGGTAATTCCCGCATTTTTTAGCGATTGAATTTGTCTGAGCAGAAAAGGCTTGTTTCCAATCGGGACAATCGGTTTTGGAATATTATTCGTCAATGGTCGAAGCCGCGTGCCTTGACCGCCCGCTAAAATTAGTGCCTGCATCTAAAACCTCTCAACCGGAAGTAATTGCTTAGCCATAGTTAAATGGCTAAACCACACCAATTTCCAGCGAAAAGATTTATTTGATTAGTTGGAAGAATTTTTAGACTTGACTGATTAAGGTTTGAACTCGCGTTTCGACGGTATTTTGAATTTTTTCTAAATCTTCACGGGATTTTGCTTCAAATCTTAAAACCAAAATTGCCTGTGTGTTTGAGGCGCGGACTAATCCCCAGCCGTTTTCAAACAAAATTCTTGCACCGTCAATGTCAATTACTTCGTTGGTTTGTTTGAAATCTGCGGTCAATCGCCGCACTATTTCAAACTTTTTATCGTCGGGACAATCAATGCGGATTTCGGGAGTGTTGACGGCTTCGGGTAAATCGCGCAAAAATTCGGAAAGCGGTTTATCGCTGTGCGAAAGAATTTCCAAAAGCCTCGCGCCCGCATAAACGGCATCGTCAAAGCCGAAAAATCTGTCCGCAAAGAAAATATGACCGCTCATTTCGCCCGCCAAAACCGCCTTCGTTTCTTTCATTTTGGCTTTTATTAATGAATGTCCGACCTTCGACATTATCGCTTTGCCACCGTGTTTTTCGATGTCGTCAAACAATCGCTGCGAACATTTGACCTCGGCAATAATCGTTTCGCCCCGCCGCTTTTCCAAAATAGAACGGGAAAAAATTATCATCAATTCATCGCCCCA
>JANPDZ010000886.1:0-3350 GCA_031431735.1 Acidobacteriota bacterium
AAGAACTTTTTCAAATCAATTTCTAGTTTATGCTAGTTTGGAGAAACCGTCTTTATAACATCAAGCGTCCCCGCTTGCCTACGTCGCTCGATTTGCGGCGTCAAACACTTCGATTCCTAAGAATATTGAAAGAAAATGAAAGATTTGAGCGTTTTTCAAACGCTATGCAAACGGGGACGCTTGCGCTCCAGTCATAACTATTTACTGACGCATTACTGAAAATTTTATTTATCGGTTTTCAATTCCGGTAATTTCGTGCTATGTTTTGTATCAATTAACTTTACTGGTTTATTTCGGTTCGGAAAACGTCTGAAATTTGCTTTTCAAATCATCATTCGTTTTCCGATTCTGTGTGTAAAATCAGTTGTTTGTTAATTCAAAATATCGAAAATTTGTTTATTGAACCAAGCGTAAATAATTTCAATGGTTAAGTCAACTTGTATTTTTTTATCCAATGTTGATGGATTTGGGTTTGCTCCGCCCATTAAACCTCCGCAATTTTGGGTGCAGGTTTTATTTCCTGTTGACATATCGCCATCGGCATAAACCGGCACGGTTAAACAAAAGACAGCCAGCAAAAAGCTGATTCTAAAAAGTTTTTTCATATCTTCTCCAAGTTTTTTCTGTATTTATAAATCTGGGAAGTTCATTGAAATGTTTAATTGATTAAAGTTTTCAGAAAAAAAAGTTATGAACAACTTCCAAGCTCTCGGAACTACCATATCTGAAGTTAAAAGTGCCGAAGAAAAAGGGCAATACGAAAAAGCCTTTCAAATCCTTGCGCCATTCTGGGACGACTATTCACAATTCCCAAACGCGATCGGGCTTTCTGGCGAAGAATCTGCCGAGCTTTTTTTAAGATTCGGCGGATTAATCGGTTTTTTTGGCAATTCTCAAAAGATCCCAAATTCGCAAGAGATTTCAAAAAACCTTCTAACCCAGGCCCGCCAACGATTTCATTCTTTTGAAAATATCGAAAAAGCCGCCGAATGCGAAAATTATCTCGCTTTGGCCTATTCGAGAACCGGTGAATTTACAGAAGCGGCTGACTGGCTCAACGAGTCTTTGTCGCAAAACCTTGCGGAAAATCATCCGATACGCTTAAATTCTCATATAATCGAAACTTTGCTCGACGTTGAAAGCGGAAAATATGAAAAAGTTATCAAGCGGTGCGCTGAATTAAAAGAACTGTTTGAAAATCACGCGGGAGATATTTTGAACGGATCTTTTCACAATCATTTAGCAATTGCTCATAAAAATCTCGGAAAAACAGACGATGCCTTAAAACACTTAAAACTGGCGCGAAGTTTTTTCCTCAATGGCGATCATAAAATATATTTCGGTGCTACGGAAAATAATCTGGCGCAACTTTTTCACAAAGTCGGACTTTATCAAGAAGCGCATCTTTCCGCGCAAAAAGCCATGAAGATTTTTGAAGAAATCGGCGATAAAATTCGCGAAGGCTATTCACTTGAAACGCGGGCGCAGATTTTTGCGGCAGAAAGAAAATTCGACAAAGCACTGAAATATGTGAACAGCGCGATTGAACTGCTCGAAAGCGGCGAAGGTTATCGGAAATTGGTCGAATCGTATCGCACCAAAGTCAATATTTTGATCCAATTGAACCGTTTGGCTGAAGCATTGACAGTAATGACGGCCGCCCATAACATCGCCGCTCTATATATTTCGCAAGAACTTTCCAAAGAGATCATTGACGGAGTTGCCGTCATTATTCAAGACAAATACAAAAGTTTGGCAGCCTGATTGCGGCTAATAATTTTGCAGTGTTTGTCGGTAGCTTTCAAAATTTCGCTTCATTTCGTCAATCGAATCGCCACCGAATTTTTCGCGCATCGAGTTTGCCAGAACAATTGCCAGCATCGCTTCGCCGATCACACCGGCGGCAGGAACTGCCGTAATGTCCGAGCGTTCAAAAGCTGCCAAATCTTGCTGTTTCGTTTCAATATCAACTGAATGCAAGGCTTTCCGAAGCGTCGAAATCGGTTTCAAATAGCCGCGCACGCGAAGTTCTTCGCCGTTTGTGATGCCGCCTTCGAGTCCGCCGGCGCGATTGGTTTTTCTTTGAAAATTATTATCGTCAAAATAAATTTCGTCGTGAACTTCAGAGCCAAAACGTCCGGCATTTGCGACACCTTCGCCGAGTTCGACGGCTTTGACGGCTTGGATTGACATTATGGCTTGCGCGATGCGCCCATCGAGCTTTTCCGCCCAGGAAGTATGCGAGCCGAGACCGACCGGCGAGTTTTTGGCGACAACTTCAAAAATTCCGCCGAGTGTGTCGCCATTATCTTTGGCTTCGTCAATATGTTTTATCATTTGCGTTTCAACTTCCTGGTCAGCGCAATTTAACGGCGCATTTATGTCAATCGCAGAAATTTCTTCCCAGGTTTTCTTCAAAGGAAATTCGGGGACATTGCCAAGTTTAATAACGTGGCTTTTGATTTCGATACCGAAGTTTTCGAGCAGTTGTTTCGCCAACGCGCCGCAGGCAACCCGCGCCGCCGTTTCACGCGCCGAAGCGCGTTCGAGAATATCCCGCAAATCCCGCGCACCGAATTTTTGACCGCCCGCAAGGTCGGCGTGTCCGGGGCGCGGACGCGAGACAATGCGCGGATTTTTGGGTTGAACATCCAGTTTTTCAGACGACATTACTTCTGTCCAATGAACAAAATCGCGATTTTCAATCATTAGAGTAATCGGCGAACCGAGCGTTTTGCCGTGGCGAATGCCGGAAAGAAACTCGACCTTATCTGTTTCGATCTTCATTCGTCCGCCGCGGCCATAGCCTTGTTGCCGTCGCCACAGTTCGTGATTTATTTTCTCGCTGTCAATTTCTAAACCGGCGGGCAAGCCTTCGACGATTGCGATCAATGCTTTACCGTGCGATTCTCCGGCTGTTGTAAATTTAAAGTTCATGTTTATTTAATCTTTTTTTGCAAAAATGGTCTGATGACGATCAGAAAAACGCTCAGCAAAATCAACGACCCGCCCAAAAGAGTTTCGATTTCCAATTTTTCGCCGAAAAAACTTCCGACAAAGACGGCGACCAGCGGCGTGACCAGCGCGATCATCATCGCTTTGGTCACATCAATCTTAGACAATAGCCAGTAATAAAGCCAAAATGCCACAATTGACCCGACAATTGCCAAATAAAAAACACATATCACGGCTTGCCAGTTCCATCGAAAATTTACTGGATTTCCATCGGCCCAGAATCCGACCAGCCAAAGCGGAATCAAACCGATCAGCATTTGACCGAAAACCAAACTTGCCGGATGTTCAGCCAATCCTTTTGCATTGGTCAAAACACTCGCATAAGCCGCGCCGAA
>JANPDZ010000887.1:0-3580 GCA_031431735.1 Acidobacteriota bacterium
TTCTCGAAAATTAGATTTTGCCACCAAGAAAGCGCGAACCAAAGTTGATAAGAGTTTTATATTAACTTCTAAACTTAGCGGATTTGGCATTTTGGTAATAAAAAATTTAATGGGGTAGGTTATTAAATTTCTTTTACTTAGTGTTATTTAGGTCAAATATTGTTCCGCGACAATTGCCGCCCTGCCAATCGTCAGGATAGGCGAAAGCCCCGGTCTTCCATTTCTTGAGCAGTTCGACGAGCCTTTCCGTCTTAAATGTGCAAAGCCCGTATTTGCCTTCCGTTAATTTGACAGATTCGCTTGCGTCCTTTTCTTTCTGTTCTATTTCTTCTTGCGTCTCTCCGCGCTCTTTTAGTTTTTGGATATATTCTTCCGTAAATTTAATGTCGGCTTTTTCGTATCTGAAATAGAAAGTGCAATTGCCGTTGCGCCCACCTCTGATTTCTTGGTAAGTTGTGCCGCTCGTCTGAAATACGTTTAGCATAATCCTTGAATACGTTAATATTATATTTGCCTTTCGGCAGGTTTCAGCCGCTTGGATAAAACAGTCCTCGTCGTTCTCTTTACAAACGATAGGCGCAACCTTCGCCGCTTGACGACGCTTAGATTTTGTTTGGGCAATCACACCGGCGGAAACCACAACTAACATCATCGACGCAATAACAAAATTTGAAATAGTCTTTTTCAAAATCTCTTCCTCCTCATAATTTTTTCGATTAGATATCGGTTTCATCCGGCGGCACATACTCAAGCAAACAATTCGGGTGATTTCCAGTCTTGATACTAAATGTCCACGCGGCTTGATTAACTTCGAGTTTGCCGCCGAAAGCCTTTGCGACATCTTCGAGCGGCACATAAATACGCCAAAGACCGTCTTCTCCGATGAAGGTTTGAACCCGCGAAGAAATCAGACCGTCCCGTTTTATCTTGAAAGCTATGCTTCTATCTTTTTTCCTAGGAATGTAGTTTCTCAACGTAGCACAGAGATTGTTACCTTGAAGTTCAAGTCCGAAATTTAATAGCGAAGTTCCTGAAACGGCAGCTGCCAATTTATCTATTGGTAAATAGATTAAAGCGGAAGGATAAGGAATAGGCAGAGGAGAGGGAGCAGCCGGAGTTATCAAGATGCCGGGATTCATACCGGGAATCGGCGGTATGTTTGGGACCGGTGCAGTTCTCGCATATAATGCCCGACCAACAATTTCTTCCTTTTTCTCAGGGTTCCAACTGCGAACGGTTACTCTAAAAACTATCTCTGAATGTGGCATTTTCTTTTTGTCTCCTTTGAATTACTGTCATCAACAGGCGGCGCAGACAGAAGAGATGACGAAATATCAACTCTCCCAATTCGCCGCTTGCATTTCTTATGGAACATTAGCGGCGGCGGGAATATCACCGCTTAAACCGAAATTGATGAAGGTCGAATTTCCATTCGTGCTTTGCAGAATCCACCAATCGCCGCCACGATAAACCGCCGCGTCAGTTTTGCCGTCGCCGTCGTAATCGGCGGGCGCGGGAATGTCCGAAACAATGCCGAACTGAAACGCCGCGAAACCTTGCGAGCTTTGCAGTAAATACCAGATTCCGTTCCGATAAACGGCTTCGTCCGCCCGTCCGTCGCCGTCGTAATCGCCGATCACGGGTTTGTCTGTCGCTAATCCGAAATTAACAACCGCGTAGCCTTGACTCGAACGGTTCAAATGCCATTCGCCGTTGCCGCGATAAATGGCTTGGTCTGTCTTGCCGTCGCCGTCGTAATCCGCTGCGACGGGTTTATCGTTTGGAAGCCCGAATTGCACTACATTGACTTGGTTGTTTGTTAAGTTGTAGGTCCACCAAACGCCGCCACGATAAACCGCCAATTCAGCGCGTCCGTCGCCTGTGTAATCGTTCGCGACGGGAATATCACCCGCAAGTCCAAACTTAACAATTCGGACATTGCCGTTGGAACTATTGAGCCAATACCAAACGCCGTCGCGGAAAACGGCGATGTCGGTTTTACCGTCGCCGTCATAATCGGCGGGCTTGATTTTATCAGTTGAAAGACCAAACTGTGTGGAGGCAAAGCCGGCGGTTGATTGATTCAGATACCAAACTCTGTCGCTTGGACGAAAGACGGAAATATCAGCGCGCCCGTCACCGTCAAAATCAAATTGTGTGCGATTTGGGACAGACGACGGCACAGAACCCCAGTCTGCATAAAATTCCTCTACGTCTGCGGTGTTGGTCAGGTTGATTCGATTGCCGCCGGTGGCATTGATGGCAAAAACTTCAGCCCGGGCGAAATTCCCGTCGGTTTGATAACCTCGAAAAGCGATTTTAGTTCCGTCGGGCGACCAAGAGGGGTCGGAAGCATCTAGGTTATAAACAATACTACCGCCCGTCAGAAATGTTTGATTGCTTCCATCGGTGGAATTCATAATGAAAATAGAGCTCGCAAAGCAAAGAATTTCGCCATTACCGATGTCAAAACAATCGTCATAACGCGTAAACGCTAGTTTTGTGCCATCAGGCGACCAAACAGCTCCGCTATCCGGGAGAGAGTTGTTAGTGAGCCTAGTTTGGTTGCTTCCGTCAAAATCCATTACGTAAATCTCATAAATGAAAATGTTGAGGTTAATGTCGCCTCTTGTGAAAGCAATTTTTGTTCCGTCCGGCGACCAATCAGGCGAGTTATCGGCGGGATTGGTGCTGATATTCATACGATTACTGCCGTTGATGTCGATAATGCAGATGCCAACGCAGGTAAAAGCGATTTTTTGTCCGTCGGGCGACCAGGCGAGAGTGCCATCTCCAATGTTACCCAAGGTAAGAACGGTTTGATTAGTTCCGTCGGCGTTCATCAGATAAATTCCGCCGCCGTTATAAAACGCAATCCTTTGACCGTCAGGCGAGAATTTTGGAAAGGAACCGGAATTAGTCAATTGTGTTCGATTAGTGCCGTCGGGATTGATGGTAAAAATCCCTGTGCCGTTGACAGCGGTCTCAAACACAATCTTGCCGTTTTCTACCGCGCTTGTTTGGGAAACGAATATCATCAAACTCATCAGCACGACACCAATGATCAAAGTTAAATTTGTTTTGTTAATGTTCATTGCTTTATCTCCTATATCGGGCATCTGAGGAAAATCAATTTCTTCGGACTTGTTTATGCTAAAGATATTTCCGCGCCTGATTAGACAGTTTCTCTTCTAACAAACGGACTGCTTCAGTCAGAATTCGTTGACCTTCAGCGGATTCAAATTCAATCGTTTCCGACGAATCGGCATCATTGATGCAAACATCTTCGTCAGGTTTCGCGTCAGCGGTTTTAGATACGCCGGAAACAATGGTTATGCGGCGGCGAAAAGCCGTGATTTCAATTCGTCGGTATTTTTTCATATCGCTCCTTTGAATTATTGCGAAGTGTTTTGAGTCTCTGCTTTTGCAGGCTTTTTCGCCGTCAAAAAGAAGAGACTCAAAACGTCAAGAAAGCCACTATTGAACATTTACACCAGCGATGGGAATATCACTACTCAAGCCAAATTGTTGGGTTGTCAATTGGAGGTTTGAACTTTGCCGGATATACCAAGTTCCGTTG
>JANPDZ010000888.1:0-5577 GCA_031431735.1 Acidobacteriota bacterium
ATTTTGCGAGGTTTGGAGAATCTGCACGAAAAAGGTTTTGTCCATCGGGATTTGAAGCCCGACAATATTTTGATAATGAACGGCAAGTTTTGTTTGGCGGATTTCGGCGTTTCGCGTGAGATAAAAACGCACTCAAAGGCGACCGGAACTGCCGGAACGCTCGAATATATGCCGCCCGAAGCCTTTGCCAAAACGCCTTCGATTACACCGCAGACTGATATTTGGGCAGTCGGTGTAATGCTGCAAAAACTTCTGACGGGTGAATTGCCGTATCCGCAAGAAGATTATCCGGCTTTAATTGCGGCAATCACGATGTTTGAGCCTGAGAGGATGCCCGCAAGCGTTCCCGAAGATTTGTGCGAAATCGTCAAAAAGGCTTTGCAGAAAAAGCGCGAAAATCGTTTTCAGACGGCGCGGGAAATGATCGAAGCCTTAAAAAATCCTGAGAAGTTTTTACCCGCAAAAGCTAAAAAGGTGAAAGATTTTGGAACAATCATTGATGAAGATTTTGACAAGCCGAAAGATTCAGCAAATTTCGATAAAACCGAAGAACTAAAGGTTGAGCCGACAAAAGATTGGCGGGAAATTGAGGAAGAAAAAGCCGAAAGATTAGCGGAAGAACAACGCCGACGCGAAGAAGCCGAAAAAAAACGTCAAGCCGAATTGGAACAAAAACGACGCGAAGCGGAAATCGAACGACAAAAAGAACTCGAACGCCAACGCCTGCAAGCCGTAGAAGCCAAACGTCAAGAGGAAAAAAAACGTCGTAATGAGGAAGAAGCGAAACGCCGCGAAGCCGAAAGAAAGCGTTTGGAAGTCGTAGCGAAAGAAGTAAACGCGAAGAATAAAACGACAATCGGCATCGGTATCGGAGCATTAGCGGTAATGATAACCGCCGTCGTAGGTTTCGATTTCATATTCTTCGGTGAGATTGGCATCGGAGCATTAGCGGTAATGCTACTACTCGGCGGATTGATTTGGATATTTTTTGTTTCGTCAAAGCTGCTCTCAAACGTGGCGACTAATAAAGCGACAAATACGGCTTCGACAAGTTCAAACAATCCAAACATCGAGTTTGTCAAGATTCCAAGCGGTTCGTTTATGATGGGTTCGCCGAGAAGTGAAAAAGATCGAAGAGATAATGAAGTTCAGCATCGGGTAACGATAAGCAAGGATTTCTATATGGGCAAATATGAAGTAACGCAAGCCCAATGGAAAGCGATAATGAACAGTAATCCGAGTAATTTCAAAGGTGATAATTTACCTGTTGAAAATGTATCGTGGGACGACGCACAAGAATTTATTAAAAAGTTAAACGTGAAAGGTGAAGGAACATATCGCTTGCCGACGGAGGCAGAGTGGGAATATTCGGCACGGGCGGGAACAACAGGAGATTATTACGGGAATCTCGATTCAATCGCTTGGTATAATGGTAACTCAGGGGATAAAACGCATCCGGTTGGGCAAAAACAGGCAAACGCTTTTGGGTTATATGATATGAGCGGAAATGTTTGGGAATGGTGTCAGGATTGGTCTGGAAGTTATTCGAGCGGAACGGTAACAGACCCGACGGGCGCGACGTCGGGTTCGTTTCGCGTGTATCGTGGCGGCAGTTGGAGCGGCAGTGCCGGGTTTCTGCGTTCGGCGTATCGCCGCAGGTTTTCGCCGTCGTATCGCTACTACGACTTGGGGTTTCGGGTGGTCAGGAATTAATTACCCTTTAGCTCTTTTACACTCTTACCCTCTGCAAATTTTAAAAATATAGATAGCTTGAGAAGAGGTTGTGTCCGAAGCGAAGCCGCGACGCAACCACATCTCAAGCGGGTTTGAAGTGCAACAGTTCAATTCCGCAAAGAGAAAAATCCGCCGCGCAATCGGCTCGAAAATAAATTTTAAAATAAAGCGAACAATGTCATCGCCGGGAGCGCAAATCGCTGGGAGCGCAGGCATCCTTGCGTGCTGGACGCGCAAGCGTTCAAAAAGTGCTCGCATAAAATCAACTTGATTTCCCTGCAAACGCTGTTACGCCGCGAAGCGCGACGTAGCACGCAAGGATGCCTGCGCTCCCAGCAATGAGAAAAAACGCCGAATGAGCGGCTCGAAAATAATTGTTGAAATAAAGCGAACGATTTCATCGCCGGGAGCGCACGCATCCCCTTGCGTGCTGAGCGCAGGGCGCGAAATATTTGCTGCTAATCGAAGTCCTAACTTATGTAAGGCTTTTACGTTGCTTCGCGACGTTGCAGGCAGGGATGCCTGCGCTCCCAGCGAAGAGCGAATAAGCGTTAATTTGGAAGTCGAGATTGAGCAGAGGCTTTTACGCCGCGAAGCGCGACCTAGTGGTGCTGGGCTGAAATTTCCCAACATTGAATTTTCAACTTTGAATCTTCGTTGGAGCAGTTTAAAAACACATATTTGACGGTCTAAAGTGTTGGATTATTTCAGCCCAGCCCCACTAGCACGCTGGGGATGCGTGCGCTCCCAGCGAAAATCACTAAGAGCGGGCGCTGGGCAACCCTTCCAGACCTCAAATTTGCTGTAAATTGATTGATAATCCTTTATCTTTTCTCAAATTAAAGGTTAAAAAGACCTGATAAAACCATTAACAGGTCTGGAAGTGTTGCTTTGCGCCCGCGCATGTCAATACATATTCAATTCAAAAAACAACAATCCACATTCAAGCCCAAAGACTAAAGACCTAATCAATTACCTAATTTAACAAATTCCCGGTTTGACTCTTTCACTCCAACTGTCTAAAATTTCGTTAGTTTCTTGCCTGAGTAAGACAATACAAGGACGTTTTATTTAATGAGCGAAGCGGTTATCCAAACGGAAAAATCAGTCGGCGTGGAAGTTACGACTTCTGCCTTAAAGTCGGTTTGTCTCGACGGCGGCGGAAATATCATAAACACATATGACGCGCCGATGATTCGCGGCGATGATACGGCTCCGCAACTCGTCGCATTTATCAAGGAATTGCTTGTTAAATATGGCGATTTTGATCGGTTGGGCATTGCCATTCCCGGTCTTGTCAACCGCGATACGCGCCGCGTCGCTTTTTCGACATCTTTTCCCGAACATCAGGAAATTGATCTTTTAGCCGAACTCGAAAAGGTCACAAAATTAAAAATACTGATCGAAAACGATGCGAATGCCGCCGCTTACGGCGAATATATGCTCGGCGCGGGGCGCGAAAGCCGTAGTTTGTTTTATGTAACGCTCGGTGCGGGGGTCGGCGGCGCATTTATTTTCGACGGTAAGATCTGGCACGGAACAAACGGTTTTGCCGGTGAATTCGGGTATCTGGCGATTGACGAAGACGGCACACGGCTTGAAGAAGTTGCATCGGCGACCAATATTATTCGCCGCACGCGCAGTCGGTTTCATCAAGACAGCACTTCTTCGCTCGGCAAACTGCCCGAAGAGGAAATTACGGTTGCCGATGTTGTCCGCGAAGCGCGCGAGGGCGACGATTTTGCTCATCTGATGCTCGAAAGAACCGGCACATATGTCGGAACAGCGATCGCCGGTGTCATAAATTTGCTCAATATCGAAAAAATAGTGATCGGCGGCGAGGTCATGCACGCCGAACATACGGTTTTGGACGCGATTACCGAGAGGGCGCGGAAATTATCGTTTAAACCGTCATTTGAAGCGACCGAGATCGTGATCGGCGAACTTGGCGGAAAGGCGACCGCCATCGGTGTCGCGCTTTTATCCAACGCATTATAAATTTTTAAAAGAAACGTAAAACAGACTGTTAGTCTGTTTTTCCTGCCGCCTGAATCCTATTTGCAGCGGTTTTAAACAGACTAACAGTCTGTTTTACGATTGATTAAGAATTTTCAACTGTGTAACTTCTATTTTTAGAAAACCAAGAATGTTAATTAGCCTTATCAGCTAAACTTATTTAGTGAAAACTTGCACAATATAGCTCGAAAAACGTATTTTCAATAATTTGAATCAGATGTTTGCGGAATTTTCGAGATTTTGCAAAAATCTATTAAAGCAGTTGGTAGCGGTTCTTAAAAAGAAGTAAAAAACAATTTCGACAGGCGAATCTCAAATTCCGTAATTTGGGATTTGGTCGAACTATAACTTTTAAAGTTTCGGACAAAACAAGATGGCACAGATATTTCATCGCGGAGCAAATAATATTGCAAAGGCAAGCATTGTCGTAGCAGTAGTTTTGGCGGGTGTCGTGGGTTATGCCTACACGCAGATCGCGCGTTCCTCCTATTTAACAAATCAGTATTCGGAACGACAACAACCCGTGCAGTTCAGTCATAAACACCACGTCGGAGACGACGGCATTGATTGCCGTTATTGTCATACATCGGTAGAAACTTCGTCGTCAGCGGGAATGCCGCCGACGCAGACCTGTATGAATTGTCACAGTCAGATATGGGCGGACAGTCCGTATCTTGAACCGGTGCGGGCGAGTTTTCGCGACAACAAGCCGATTGAATGGGTGAGAGTCCACGATTTGCCCGAATATGCCTATTTTAATCACAGTATTCACGTCGCCAAAGGCGTCGGCTGCGCGTCGTGTCACGGCGATGTTGCCAATATGCCGTCGGTTTATCAGGAAAACACGCTCCAGATGGAATGGTGTATAGCCTGTCACCGCGACCCGGCGCCGAATATCCGTCCGAAAGCCGAAATTTTTAATACTTCGTGGAATAAAGACGATATAACGGATGAACAGCAAAAGGAAGTTGCCGAACAGATCAAAAAGCTTCGCAGTAAGGAAATGCTGACAAGTTGTTCGACCTGCCACCGCTAAACGGATTGCGGATTTGGGATTGTGGATTGCGGATTTCTAAGGAAGATTGGAAAGTAACTTAAATTGAGGAAAAAAATGTCAAGCACAGACAGTAAAACAAACTTTGCCTTATTACGAGATAAAATTCTCGAAAAAAACGGTAAAGATTATTGGCGCAGCGTCGAGGAATTTGCGGACGCGCCGGAGTTTGAGGAATTCGTCAAACACGAATATCCCGCGCAAGCCGAAGAATGGGACGATTCTCTGAGCCGCCGTAATTTTATCAAGGTGATGGGCGCGTCATTAGCCCTTGCGGGACTTTCGGGCTGTGTCATTCAGCCGACCGAAAGAATCGTGCCGTATGTCGTCCAACCGGAAGACATTATTCCGGGCAAACCTCTGTTTTATGCAACCGCGATGACACTCGGCGGCGTTGCGACGGGACTTCTTGCCAAATCGAACGAAGGCCGTCCGACCAAGATCGAAGGCAATCCCGAACATCCGGGAAGTTTAGGCGCGACCGATGTTTTAGCACAAGCCTCGCTTCTGAATATGTATGACCCTGACCGCTCAAAGGAAATTCTCTATCGCGCCGAGCCGAAAACGTGGCAGTCTTTTATGATCGGGCTGCGCGCCAAGGTTGACGAAAATCGCGGCGACGGCGGTGCCGGAGTGAGATTTTTGACTGAAACCATTACTTCGCCGACGCTGATCGCGCAATTCGAGCAGATCAAAAAAGAATTGCCGAACTCGAAATGGTATCAATACGAACCGGTTAATAAAGACAGCGCGACGGCGGGCGCGAAAATGGC
>JANPDZ010000889.1:0-1709 GCA_031431735.1 Acidobacteriota bacterium
TGGCTTCGCTCGAGATCGGCAAACTTTACCGGATAATTCCCGATGAAGAAGCCGAAAAACTTGGCGGTTTGCGCGTGATTGACGAAGACGGCGAAGATTATTTTTATGATGCGGAAATGTTTTGCCCGCTGCAAGTTCCGCCGATCGTTGCTCAAACATTGATGTCAGTTTCAAAGCAAGGTTAAATGCCTTGCTTTTTTTACAAGTTTTTTATGGACAAACCATTTCGCCGCCGAGATCTGCTTGGAATCCGCAATCTTTCCGCCGAGGAGATTGTCGGAATACTGAATACTGCCGAAAATTTCCGCGAAATAAACCAGCGCGAAATCAAAAAAGTTCCGACGCTTCGCGGGAAAACCATCATCAATCTTTTTTTCGAGAATTCGACGCGCACGCGCACCAGTTTTGAACTCGCCGCGAAACGTCTTTCGGCTGATGCGGTCAATATTTCTGTTTCTTCATCGTCATTAACGAAAGGCGAAACGCTCGTTGATACGGCTCTCAATCTCGACGCAATGGATCCCGATTGCATCGTCGTCCGCCATTCGAGCGCGGGCGTTCCGCATCAACTCGCCAAAGTGAGTAAAGCGGCAATCGTCAACGCCGGCGACGGGGCGAACGAACATCCGACGCAAGCATTGCTTGACGCAATGACGATCCGCGAACATAAAGGGAAAATCGCAGGCTTGGAAGTGGCAATCGTCGGCGATATTCTCCACAGCCGCGTCGCACGTTCAAACATTCATCTTCTCACCAAACTCGGCGCACGCGTGCGCGTTGCCGGCCCGAAAACGCTTGTCCCGAATGATTTTGCACATCTTGTCGAAAAAGATTTAGAGGTTTGTCCGCACATCGAAGAAGCGATCGAAGGCGCGGACGTTGTGATGATCTTACGGATTCAAAAAGAACGAATGGATTCCGCATATTTCCCGACCTTGCGCGAATATTCGATTCATTACGGCTTGACGAACGAGAGATTAGATTTAGCGCGAAAAGATGCGATTGTCCTGCATCCCGGACCGATGAATCGCGGCATCGAAATCTCTTCGGACGTTGCCGACAGTTCGCGCAGTTTAATTTTAGACCAAGTAAAATACGGCGTTGCCGTCCGTATGGCCGTTCTTTATCTGGCAACCGGAGGAACGGCAATCGGTGGTTGAAACAATCACATTATATCGTCCGACAGGTAAAAATGAATTGGATTTGATCGAAGCAAGCGGATTTACTGCTTTTCCGCCGCGACTGCCCGAACAACCAATCTTTTATCCCGTCTTAAATGAAGAATACGCCGCGCAAATCGCCCGCGACTGGAATGCAAAATATAATGCTGACAAACTCGGCTACGTCACAAAGTTTGCGGTCAGAAAAGAGTTTTTGGACAATTATGAAGTAAAAGTTGTCGGCGGCGCGATCCACGAAGAATACTGGATTCCGGCGGAAGATATGGAAGAATTTAACCGAAATATTGTCGGGAAGATTGAAGTTATTGCGGAGTTTAGCGGAAATTAATTTTTCAGTTAAAATGATTGTTGAGGAGATTTATCAAATGACACAGATAACATTACAAAATGCCGAAAAAAGCTGGACGGAAATTTTGCAGAAAGCATTGAACGGCGAAGAATTCATCATTGAACGCGACGGCAAACCCGTTGCCAAACTTTCGCCGATTAAAGCGGACGAAGATTGGTTTGGAATGGATGACGGAAAAA
>JANPDZ010000890.1:0-4854 GCA_031431735.1 Acidobacteriota bacterium
CGGTAAAACTCAGCTCGTCAAAATGTTCGGCTTCGGCTTCGGGCAACGAGCCGAGCAAATAGGCGGTCATCGTTTCATTGTTGTAAGTTACTTTAGTAATATATTTTTGGTATTATAAACATTCATTCAAACTCTTGCCAAAGATTGACAAATAGGTTGTTTTATTCAGATAAAATTGTGCAAACATCCCCACATGCGCCACCTTGACAATGCGCCTCATCAACTTGTAATCTTTCTCTATTGTCAACATCCGATTGATTGGACGGTAAAAACCAAACTGTCTGCGAATCTTAAAGATGTGCGCAATATCGTCAGAGTTTGGCGATGACAAACACCGAGAAATTATCAGACCTTTGAAATTGAAGTTAGATTTCAAAGGCAGTTTCGATGAAGTGTTGACTAAAGAAAATGTCCATCTTTGGGCATATATTTAGATACTATGAGATTGAACCATCTCTCATCACTGAGCGGCATAGTTTTTGCTTACTTGAAAATTATCAAATATTTTAAGATTTTTGCCTGCGAAAGAGACGAAAGCAAACTTCCAAAAAAGAATTGGTAAAAATGTTTTTTTTCGTTTTTTCGTAGGCAGATTTTCTTAGTTTTCAAAGCTTCTGCAATTTTTAGACCGCTCAGTAATGACCATCTCTATACATATAAGACAAAATCCGAAAAATATTTCGTCAATATAATATTTTTTTTTTAGCCGACGCATTTTTTGACGCAAATTTCAAGTTTATCTCTGATCCGGCAAGCGCGAATGCTCAAAGCATTGACCGTAATTTTCAAACTTTCCGCCAATGCTCGCCGATTTTCGATTTTCACGCGTTCCTCGCCGAAATAATAACGAATAATAATATTGCGGTTTTCGGTTTCCAGCTTGCCGGTGCATTGTTCAAGACAATTGAGCCGTTGTTCTTTGACCTCTTTTTCGTCCGTTTGTGCGGCGGCGAAATCGTTTACCTGCGGCAGAACATCATCGAGCGAAACGCTCTTTTTATCCTTCCCGCGCAATGATTCCATAAAAACAAACCGCGCCGTAATAAAGCAAAATTTCGCGGGCGTTTCGCTTTCGATCTTGCCTTCTTCTTCAAGCCGGCGCGAGACGCGGTTCAAGGTTTCGTCCGCCAATTCGTCGGGCAACAAACTGTTCTTTCGGTCAAAATACGCCACCAACCGCCGCCGCATTTCCAAATATTTTTGCCCGTCGGAGTCCGCACCTTCATCGAGCCAATCGAGAAATCTGCGAAAAGCACTCGGTGTGAGCGTCCAATTTTTCTTTTGTTCTACCTTTTGCACGCAATTCTCATTTTCAAGAACCGAAAACTTTTTAATTATATAGGAATTGAGGCATTCTAACTTTTTTACTGCTGCAAAACAATTTTTCGGGAATAAAATCCGATTATGATGGAATTTGTTATTTGCTGCGAAGTTTGCCATCATAAAATCAAACGGAGAAGAATTTATGACACCTGAAACACAAGGTCGCGAATATTCCGAAAGCGGCTACGACATTACGCCGATCAGCGCGGAAAAGCGCAACCAATTAGCAATGGACCTTGATACGGAAAGCTACCGCGTATTGCTCGAACACGGAACCGAACCCGCTTTCTGCGGAAACCTGACCGACAACAAAGAATCGGGCACTTACGCTTGTAAATTATGCGGACTTCCGCTTTTTCGTTCGGACGAAAAATTTAATTCGGGCACCGGCTGGGCATCGTTCTACGCACCTTTTGATCCGGAACATTTAAAGATCTACCGCGATACAAAATTCGGAATGGTTCGCGAAGAGATCCGCTGCGCGCGCTGCGACGGACATCAGGGACACGTTTTCCCCGACGGCCCGCCGCCGACCGGACAGCGATATTGCCTGAATTCCGCGTCGCTCGAATTTTTCCCCGAAGATTAAGCGATTCCGCAGAAATAAATTGAAAAAGGGTAAAAGGGTAAAAGGGTAAAAGTTGCTGAATTGTATTCAACCAACTTTTTCACTTTTACCCTTTTACCCCTTTTCACTTTTTCACTTTTTGGACGTTTGTTTTCACTTTCTGTCTTTGAATTGCTGGTAAAGCTCCGTGTGGCGGCTCGTCAGCGGAATCAAACGACCGTTAATGAACAGATATTTGATGTTCGTGCGCGGTTCTAACAGATCGCCGTCAGTGACCACAATATTGGCGATTTTGCCTTGTTCGATTGAGCCGAATTTGTCACTGATTCCGAGGATTTGCGCCGGGTAAAGCGTGACCGATTTTAAGGCTTCTTCTTTTGACAAACCGTAGGCGGCCGCGAGTCCGGCTTGATATGGTAAATCGCGGACATGCGCACCGCCGTCGCCGGTTGAAATGGCGAATTTTACGCCTGCTTGCTGAAGTTTTGAAGGTGATTCATACAGATAATCATACGCGTCGTCGTCGCGCACCGGCAGATTGTAAATGTTTGTGTAGATGACCGGAATATTGTTTTTCTTTAATCCGTCGGCAGCTTTCCACGCCTCTTGACCGCCGAGGATAATTCCCTTAACGCGCGTATCTTCGACAAATTTCACGACACCGCGAATATCGCGTTCGCGTTCGGCGGTGAAAATTACGGGCTTTTCGCCGCGAATGTAAGGAATCATCGCTTCAAGCCGCAAGTCGGTGACAGGCGACGGCAAAGTCTTGTCCTTTTCGAAAGCGTCTTTGATGCGTGCATAATTTTCAGCATCTTTGAAGATCTTTTTTAATTCTTCAAGCCGCGTGTCGCGCCGTTTGACGGCTTCGCTAAACTCGATCTGCGGTTGTCCGAAACCCAAAGATGTCGAGATTCGCGGAAAATTGACGACCAATGAAAACGTCGGCACCACCGCCATCTCAGCTTGCGTCGCGCCCCATAGATTGATGATCGCCGATTGTCCGGCAATCGTTCCGCCGTTCGGAAGAGAGAGAACCGTCGTGATGCCATTGACACGCGTTACATTGACGTGCGAACTGTGCGGATTGATACCCGTGATCGCTTTCGCATTGGCGTTCATATCGCCGGTTTCCGCGACATCCATCGTTGCTTTTGCGCCGAGCGAAATTTCCGCCAAACCCATATTAGTTCCCGCGTCAATCATTCCGGGATAAACCGATAAACCTTTGCCGTCAATCTTTTCGGCATTGGCAGGAACGGTAACAGTTGCGCCAACCGCTGATATTTTGCCGTCTTGGATCAAAACCGTTCCGTTCTCGATGACCGCGCCCGAAACCGTCACGATTCGTGCATTGATAATCGCAAACGTTCCCGCTTTACCGAGAACATTTTGCTGTGAACCGTCGCTTTGCGCGGAAACATTCAAACAAAATAGTCCACAAATGAATACGGATGAAACCAGAGACCTTCCGGATTTAATAAAATTTGAATTTTGAATTTTGAATTTTGAATTCATTATTGATTTCCTCCGTCGCCGTATTCCGCGTCGTCGCGATCTTCTAATCTTTTTTCGCTCGGAATTTTAGGTTGCGTCGTGCCGCTTCCGGGCGGACGATTTACTTCCAGCTTTTCGAGTTCCTTTCGTTCTTTTTCCATTTCGGCGCGGCGTTCGATGTCTTTTGTGCGGTCAAAATAAATTTCGCCTTCGATCATCGTAACGTCAGGGCGCGAATAAACGCTGAACGGATGCGCGTTCCAGATCACGAGGTCAGCGTCTTTGCCGACTTCGATCGAACCTGTCCGGCGGTCAATACTGAGCTGTTTCGCAGCGTTGAGCGTGATCATTTTCAATGCTTCTTCTTCGGGCACGCCGCCGTATTTTTCAACCTTCGCCGCGTCTAAATTAAGTCTTCGCATTCGTTCATCGGAATCGGAATTTATCGAAACGACAACGCCAGCTTTCCAAAGAATCGCGGCGTTATACGGAATTGAGTCGTAGGCTTCTAATTTATATCCCCAAAAATCGGTAAAGATCGAAACACCGGTTCCGCGCTTCGCGATTTCCGGCGCGATCTTGTAGGCTTCGAGTCCGTGTTGGAGCGTCGCCACTTTGAAACCGAATTCGTCGGCGATCCGCATCAGATTGAGGTGTTCGTCCGAGCGATAACCGTGCGCGTGAACAAGGCGTTTGCCTTCTAAAACCTCGACGAGCGGTTCGAGTTCCAGATCTTTGCGCGGCGCGATCTTTGTTTTGCCGGCTTTAAAATCATCCCACGATTTTTTGTAATCGCGGGCGCGGACAAAAGCGTCGCGAATCGTTTCCATCACGCCCATTCGCGTGAACGGATAACGCGGCGTTTGCCCGGGCTGAAGCTGGACATGTGTTCGCTTCGGGTTTTCGCCGAGCGCGAATTTTATTCCCGAAGGCGCGTCCGCGATCGGAAAGTCTTCGACCGGTTTTCCCCATTTGAATTTGACGACCGTATTTTGTCCGCCAATCGCGTTTGCCGAACCGTGAAGAAGATTGCCGGCAGTCACGCCGCCCGCCAGTGCGCGGTAAATCGTAATATCGGTCGGATTCAAAGCGTCTCTGACGGTCGTCATCGAAGTGACGGAAAACGAACCTTCGTTGATCGCGTCGAGCATCGTGTGCGAATGGCAATCAATAATTCCGGGCGAAACAAATTTGCCGCTTCCATCAATTATTTGAGCGTTTGCCGCCGCTTTCAGATTTTTACCGATCTTTGCGATCTTGCCGTTTTGGATCAGAATATCCGTATTTTCCAAAGTTCCCTTCGCCGCCGTTAAAACGGTCGCGTTGCGAATCAAAACTTCGGTTTTGGATTGTGCCAACAAAAGCGTCGGCGAAATCAAACTTATCGAAACTATTATTAGAAAAACGATTGCCTTTCTCATATTTTTACCTTTTATTATCTTATGGAAAGTTTTGAGTCCCGCCTT
>JANPDZ010000891.1:0-11114 GCA_031431735.1 Acidobacteriota bacterium
TCAAAAGGCTTGGACAGGAATCTGCAATGATTCCACTTCAAAAAGTAAGCCATAAAGACGTAAAGTGGGCGGTTGCGCCGTGCTTGTCTTTAGAATCGCCTACGGCAGTATAACCGTTTCGGTTTAGGTGGAGAGTGTCAAAAAATCATTTCTCTTCATATCGTTCGCCACCAATTCTAATCAGGCAAATTTTCGCCCAAAAGTTTAACGACATTGCCGCCCATGATTTTGGCGATCTCTTCGTCGGTGAAATTTTCGTTTATCAAGGCTTCAGTGATCAAGGCTTCGCCGCTTGTGTCGAACGGAACTTTGACCGAGCCGTCAAAATCAGAACCTAAGCCGACGTGGTTTGCGCCGATGACGTTGGCTGCGTAGCGAATCGCTTTGGCGATGCTTTGCGCATCTTCGCTACAGACGGCTGTTTCCCAAAATCCGATGCCGACCACGCCGCCGGTTTTAGCGATTTTCTTTAATTGCTCGTCCGACAAATTTCGTTGATTGTCGCAGGTTCCGCGCACGCCTGTGTGTGAAATGACGACGGGTTTGGTCACAATCGCCAGCACATCGTCAATCGTCGCGGCGGAAGCGTGAGCCAGATCAACGAGCATTCCTTTCGATTCCATTCGGCGGATCATTTCCTTGCCTTTGTCGGTCAAGCCGTATTTTTGAATGCCATGTGCCGAACCGCCGATGTCGTTGTCAAAGAAATGCGAAGGCGACATCATCCGAAAACCCGCGTCGAACAAAACATCTACATTTTCGACCTTGCCGTCGAGCGCGTGCGCGCCTTCGATGCCGAGCCAACCGCCGACGATCTTTTCAGTCTTGCGGCGTTCGAGAAAGTTTTTCAAATCCGTTTTCGTGCGGATTAAAACCAATTTCCCGTCCGATCTGTCAGCGTATTCTTTTAATTTAGCGGCTTGATAGGTAGCGCGTTTTGTCAAACTTGAAAGATTTTCGAGCGGTTGGCGTTGGGCGAGCGCAAGCCAGAAAATATTGTCGGTTTCGTCCGTGTTGCGCTCAATATTCAGACCGCGCGGAGTTTTCGTAACGACCGTAAAAGCCTGCAATGCGACGTTTCCGCGCAGAAGTTTCGGCACGTCAACTTGGGCAATCGGCAAATCTTCATTTAAATCACGATTCCACAAAAGCGCATCGGCGTGCAGATCGGCGACGATCAGTTTTTCGTGCAATGCACGAGTCCTTTCCGAAACCTGATAGGGCGGTTTATTGATAATCGGATTAAGCGATTTTTCGATATAAGACGGCGCGAAACCGAAGAAAAAGACGAGAAATGCAACAAGCAAAATAAACAAAATGGCAGCAGCGATTCTTAAGATTTTTTTCATAACATACAATAGCGACGCGGATTAAACGGATTTAGCGGATTTTCGCGGATAAATTAAAAATCAAATCCGCGTTCATCCGCGTTCATCCGCGTTCATCCGCGTCCCATTAAAATTTCACCAAACAACCGATTTCATTTGATTCGTGCGCCGCGTCCAAAACCTTTTGCACCCGCCAGCCGTCTTCAAAAGTCGCCGCGTTTTCGATTTCGGTTTTCCCCGAAAGAATTGCTTCGATGATTTTCGGCGCAAAATTCATAAACCCGCGCGCAAAACCCGTATCGGGAACGCCTTCGATGTTTTTGCCGAGATCGGTTTCGATTTCCGTCCAATCATTTGAGCCGGCTTTGCCGAGGAAAATTTCGCCGCGATGTTCGACGCGGATCGCACCGTCCGAGCCGAAAAATTCCATACGGTTTTGATATTTCGGATATTCAATCATCGAAGCCGAAACTATTGCGGTTGCATCCTCGGTCAAATCGCTGTCGGCAAATCTTAGAATTAAATTTGCTTCGTCGTCGGTCGTCACGTCGCGCATTGCGCCGAGCGAATCTTTGCGCTCTTTGATATGCGTTTGAAGTGCGCAGAAAATTTCAGCGATTTCCGCGCCGAGAAACCAGCAAAGCGAATCAATGGAATGCGAAACGATCGCGCCGAGCGCGCCGCCGCCCGCATTCGCGTCTGACCACCAATTCCAGGGCAACCCGGCATCGCCGCGCTGCGGAGCGCGAAAATTTGCTTTGGCATGACGAATCTTGCCGATTGCGCCGTTTCTGAGCATTTCAAAGGCTTTGCGTCTGCCGTGCAAAAATCTTAGTTCGTGGTCAATCAATGCCAACACACCTTTTTCGCGGGCTTTTTCGGTCATTGTTTGCGCTTCTTCCGCATTCATCGCCATCGGTTTTTCGCCCAAAACGTGTTTGCCGTTTTCCAGCGCACGCATCGTCATCTCAAAATGCGTGTTCGGCGGCGTCGTGATACAAACCAGATCAACGTCCGTATTATCAATCGTTGCACGCCAATCATCGGTAAAGTGAGCAATGCCGAATTCACGCGCCGCGCTTTCGGCGTTTGCGAGATGTCCGCTGGCGACCGAAACTATTTCGGCACCTTCACACGCCAAAAACGCGGGAATCTGCACCCGACGCGCAAAACCTGTTCCGATTATTCCGATTCCGACTTTTTCTTTCATGACAAAAATTAAATCACGAATTACCGGCAAAACAAAAAGCGCCAAGAACTTAAATTCTCCGCGCTTTTAATCTCTATTAAATCCGAAATCCCAAATCTCAAATCCCAAATTCTTTCAGCCTTTATCAATTCCCAATTCGAGGCTTCCTTTTTTGCGTTTGTTGCCGTAGCGCAGAAAATGTTCGTAAATTTCCCGGTTGTCCTGACTGATCTGCGTGATTTTCGCACCAACTAAAAACCGTGCGGTTGAAATATGCTGTCCGACTTGTTCGTAGCGGCTTCCGACAATCTGCATTGTCACTTTTCCGTCGGGCAAATCGATCTCGGCGTTTAATATACGTCCTTCACCGACCAGATAATTTTCCTGAACCCGAATTACGGAAACGATAAAGGCAATTCCCGTCCGGCTTAAGTCTTTGGTTTCGCCGGTGACCACCATATTTTCCAACGGCATTTTTAGTCTTCCGGTATTTCTGTCCGGCTCAAACCAAACCTTGATCGGAAATTCGTAATTTTTACGTGCAGAAATCACACGCTCCGTTATGGATTTATTAAACTTGGAAACCAGTTTTCGTATCATTTTGTTGTTGTTTTAGCTGTCGGTTTGCTTAAAAAGCATTGTGGCTAAACAACTTATAAACCTTTTTTTGCAAAATTACAACAGCCCTGTTCAAAATATTACAAAAAAGTTACTTCTTAAACGATTGTCCTTGGCTGTCTTTAGCCGTCAGACGCGTATTTTTCTTGTCATCGAGCTCCAAAAGAAACGAAAGTTTTCCCGTCTTTCCATAAATTGCCGGTTCAGCCGTCGCCGAATATTTCTTCTTGTCAGAGGAAACAAAAATCTTGTAATTATAGCCGGTTGATTCTTCCGTCAGCGCATCTTCGGGCAGAAAACCTTTTTCAATCAACACGGACATTTCGCCGTAAAGACCGCCGTTTTGCAGAGCATAAACCATCTGCGCTTTGGAAACACGTTCCATCATCGTTTTGGCTTCCGATTCGTGGGTTTGCAGGCGAAGATTAAAGAAATACTTATTGCCTTCTTTTTTGATCGTTGCTTCGGCTTCCTCGTCAACCGTCAGAATCACCCAATAATTGCCTTCTTTTCTGAGGCGAATTTCCTGCAATTCCATTTGTTTTGTTTCATTGTCAGGCAATTTGGCGGTCACGGTCGCATAATTTCCCGAAATAATTTCGCCGTTGATTTCAATTTCGCTCGGAATTTGCTGCGCGATCGGTGCCAGGTCAAGCTGTAATTCTTGAAGTTCCGCATCGGTCAAGCCTTCAATCGCCGGACGCAAATTGGTCAGGAACATTGCTTCGCGGAAACGATTTTCGCGCAAACTTTTGTAAAAAACGCGCACCGTATCAGCCGGCGAATCTTTCTCGATCTCAATGGTCGCGCCTTTGGTTGTTTTGGCGGATGTTTTAACACTCGACTTCAACTCCGCGTTTTTGACAGCAGACTGTTTCTCACCGTCTTCGTTTTTCGCGGCTTCGACCGCGCAGCCGCCGATCATTAAAGCCGAAAAAATTGCCGTTAAAAGAAAGAAATTTGTAAATCGCTTAAACTCGAAAAATACTTTGGACATTGATTCTGTTCTCCGAAAATCGTAAATGATGTGTTTTTGAATTGAAAAAAGAAGTTTTTTTGCAGAAAACGTGTCAGAAATTGGAAAACGACACGCTTTAGGCATTATAGCGCGTCGCGAACAAAAAGGTAAAACTAAATTTTACAATTTTGGTAATTCATCAGTAAAAAGTTAAAGAAAGATTTATTGCCGACACACGCAAGCGAAATAAACTTAGGAGTGCCTCTTATTCGGAATAAGTGAAAGATGATAAGTGAAAGGTGATAAGTGGTTTTCACCTCTCACTTATCACTTTTCACCTTTCACTTATTCCGAATGTAATCGCTTTTATTTCTTAATTTAATTTTCAACAATTGATTTATTTCTCTCTTTTAGTGTTTGCGCGTGGGCAGATCTAACTTTTTACTGAGGCATTACCAATTTTGTCGTTAAATTTTGATTTTTGTTGCAAAGATGTTGGATTTTATTCCTCTTCGACCGTGCAAAGCAGCGGATATTCGTGCGCTTTCGATAAATTCATCGCTTTTTCGGCTTTCATATTCGCAATTTCGTAAGGATAAACGCCGGCGATTCCGATGCCTTCGTTATGAACTTTGAGCATTATCGAAAAGGCTTCGGCTTCGGAACGCAGAAAAACTTGAATGAGAATAAAAACGACAAATTCCATCGTCGTAAAATCGTCGTTATGCAGAATGACATTAAAAAGTTTTGGCTTTTCGAGCTTTGTTTCGCTCTCGGTCAGCACGTCGCCGTCGTGTTCGATCTCAGGAAAGTCAGACATAGTTTTATTTACGATTTGCGATTTGCGATTTGCGATTTGCGATTGTTCATTACCAAATTATTTTATCATTGATTGAATTGTAATCAATCAATGATTTGCTTTAGACAAATCGCAAATCTAAAATCCTTTCACCTCAAAATACGCTTTAATCGCGTTATATTTCGCAGAATTATCCAAAATATCGAAAACTTGCGCGTAATTTTCCAAGCCTTCGACCTTGTGCGTCAGCATTCTTGCTAACCAACCGGCATACATCGCTTCGCACAACGCCAAATCTTTGACGCCCATTTCGAAATGTTCGCGTCCGGCATTGACCGTGCCGACCATCGCGCGATTTCCGAGCACAAACATCTGATTGATCTTATCTGACGGAACAGCATCAGTTTTGCGCTCGCCGCCGGTCACGCTTGCCAGAATCAAAATGCCGTTTTCGTTCAAAGATTGCATCGCGTCAAAGATGATCGGCGAAAAACCGGTGCACTCAAAAACAAGGTCATATTGCCCGTATTTTTTTGCGGAATCGGCGATCGAAATATCAACGGTCGAATCGTATGTCGCGCCGATCGCTTCGAGCAGATCGGCGTTCAAATAACCTTCACGCGCATTGCGGCCGAAGCCGTGAACTTCGTAACCGCGCATCCGCAAAGCCATCACGGTCAGCAGTCCGACGTTTCCGGTTCCCAAAACCGCCGCCGTCTTCGGTTTCCAGATTTTGAGGCGTTCCTGAATGTCGCTCGCCTGTTTCAAACCTTTTTCGATGATCGAAAGCGGTTCAAGAAGAACGGCGATTTCGGCGATCGCGGGCGGAATTTTAATCAAAAAATCCGCGCTTTCCGCATAAAATTCCGCCATATAGCCGTGAATTCTTGAAATTCCGCGCTCGTAATATTTGTCATCGGTCGTAAAATCCTGGTCGCCGATCTTGTCGTAGATGCTCGAACCGCGCGGACGCCTGACGGTCGCGACGACGAAATCGCCTTTCTGCAACTCTTTGACTTTTTCTCCGACTTCAACGACGCGCCCGAAATTTTCGTGTCCGAGAATCAGGAAATCAAAACCTTTCGGCGCCACGCCGTATTCGGCATTGTTAATCTCTCGGTCAGTTCCGCACGCGCCGACGCGCAAAACCTCGACCAACACGCCGCGCCCGTCCTTAAATTCATCAATTTTCGGTTTCTCCATCTCGACCAGATGAACGCTTTTTTCTTTTTTCGGTATCACTGCAACTGCTTTCATATTTCCCCCTAAAAATCTCAATACCTTTCGGCTAAGTTCATTTTTTGAACTTAGGATTAAGTTCAAAAAATGAATTTAATCCTTTAAATATTCTCATTATGCAAAACTTTCTATTCGCAATGCTATTCGCAAAAACCGCTCAGCGGTGAGTTATTCAACATAATTTTGCGAATAGCTAAACTGTAATATGTCAGCATTTAGCATAATAAATTTGTTCTATTCACAAAATTCTACTGACAAAATAGTAGTTTTTAGACATTTTTTGTCCATAGATATTTTCGATGTTTCTTTTCTCCTTCCGCGCCGATTTCATTATTTTCAACTAGTCTTTTTAGTTCGTATTCAACTTTTCTGCGCGGAATTTCCGTGCCGATGCGTTGATGAATTTCGCTGATTCCGGCAACTTGGTAAATTTCCAAATCGCGCCTGATTAATTCTTGCAAACGATGACTTTCAATTCCTTTAAGCGAAGTTTTTCCTTTGAAATCGAGTGTTCTCAACAAACTTGATTCGACAAAATATTCCGTTCCTTTTGTGCGACCTTTGGTTTTGATTAAACCGTTTTCAACTAACTTTCCAAGCCAGTGTTTTAACTCCGGAGCGTCGTTCAGTTCCAAAAGTTTTATCATCTCTTGCGCCGTTAATGATTCGTTTTGAGCCACTAAACCAAGCGTAATTCGCTCTTTTTGTTTGAACTGAAATTTTTCATCAGCCGTCATAACAAAATTAATAATATCGGGATCAATGATTCTCTTCTGAATCGTAACTTTTACACCGTCATTACGCTCCTGAACAATCGGCAAAGGTTTTGCATTTGAAAGTAATCGGTCATAAATCAGATCGTAACCGCTGCCTTCACGCTCCATAAGTTTCAAATCGTAAAAAACTTTCGCCAGATTTTCATTGCGTTTGACAGTTGTATGAAGGATATTTTGAGGAGTTACGCCAAGCGGCAGAAGTCCCGGATTGTGAATTTCCAATCTTTCGGGAAAAAGGTTGATAAAAATATCTCCACGTTGGGTATAAGGGCGATGAACAAGGGCATTTGCAAGAAGTTCACGAATTACCCGCTCATCATAATGCGGAATTTGTTTGCGAAACATCCCATCAGGCAGTTCGTAAAATTCACGCCAATCGGGAACATCTTTCAAAATTGCTTCAATTAATTCTTTTGGATTACGCGAAAAATCATCCCACACAAGTTTATTAACTTTTCTGTCTAATTCGTCATATTTAATAAACTGAATAACGGGAGAAAATTGCAAAAAGGCACGGGCTTCACGTTTGCCAATCCACAGAATCCCCAAATTTGTCAGAAGATTGTCTTTGGTAAAATGGTAGTAATTCAAAATTTCTTCATCCGACATTTCTTTGACAAAATTTGAAACTCTTTCCGATTGACTAATTTCCTTCAAAAACTGACTTTTCTTTTCTTCATCAGAATCATCTTTTGAAACCTGTCGGATGGTTTGTTCTTCCCAAGCAAAAGCAGTTTTGTCATTCATCAGACGGCTTAATTCATCAGGAAACAAGGGGCGGATTTCGTCTGAAACTCGCAAAAAATAACGACCGTCGGAAGTTCCCGCAATGCTTTGGGCGTTTCGCACAATATCCAGTTTGATATATTCGCCGCCATTTAAGGCAGTAATTTTTTGAGGAATTGTAATTACGTTCAATGTTAGTTGCGAAATTCTTTTAGCAATTTTCTCCAACCATTCATCTTTGATTTTTTGATTTGCTGGCGGCAAGTCTTCATCATCTTCAATCCCAATAAGCAAACTTCCGCCTTGAGCATTAGCAAAGCCAACACAATCTTTAGCAAGTTCGCCAAAATCATTGTTTTCCAAAACCCGCAGAGATTTCTTATCTAAAAGCTGTCCTTCTAAACTCATATTTCTCAAAAATTTATTTTACAGCTTACCGAAGCCCGATAATCGGACGAAGTCTGCCTGTTTCGGTATAACTGCCGCTGCTTTCATCTTTGTATTCGCCGATTTGTTGTAACAATTTAGCGATCAATCCCGTCCAGCCGGTTTGATGACTGGCACCTAAACCTGTTCCCTTATCGCCATGAAAATATTCGTAAAAAAGCAGATGATCACGCCAATGCGTGTCTGTTTGAAATTTTTCGACAGTGCCGTGAACGGCGCGGCTGCCGTCTTCGTCGCGTAAGAAAATATTTGATAATCGTTGCGAAAGTTCTTGTGAAACTTCCCAGAGCGTCAGCATTTTGCCCGAACCGGTCGGAAACTCGACTTTGAAATCGTCGCCGTAATAAAAATCGAATTTTTGCAAAGATTCGATCAGCAGATAATTCATCGGAAACCAAACAGGTCCGCGCCAATTTGAATTTCCGCCAAACATTCCGCTGCGGGATTCGGCAGGTTCATATTCAACGCGATATTCTGTGCCGCCGACCGGTAAAATATATGGATTGTTTTTGTAATAACGTGAAAGTGCCCGAATGCCGTAGTCGGACAAAAATTCGGCTTCCGAAAGCATCACGCGCAGCACACGCGCCAGACGCTCTTTGCTGACCAATGCGAGAAGCCGCCGATTTTCTCTGCCCTTCGTCTGCAAACAAGAAATATCGTCGGTCAGATCGGGACGATTTTGCAAAAACCATTCGGTCCGGCGTTTGAAATCAGGAAGTTGCTCAAACCATTTTTCCTCGATCGTTTCGACGGCAAAAAGCGGGATCAGACCGACCATCGAACGCAAACGGATCGGAATATTTCGCTCGTGCGGCAGATGCAGAACGTCGTAATAAAATCCGTCGCGTTCGTTCCAAAGTTCGGTGCATTCTTCGCCGAGATTATTCATCGCGTCGGAAATATAAACGAAATGCTCGTAAAATTTGGTCGCGACATCTTCATAAACCTTGTCTTCTTTCGCTAATTCGAGGGCGATCGCCAGCATATTCAAACAAAACATTGCCATCCACGAAGTTCCGTCCGATTGTTCGATCGAACCGCCCGTCGGGAGTGCCGCGCTGCGGTCAAAAACGCCGATATTGTCGAGTCCGAGAAAGCCGCCTTCAAACACATTATTGCCTTCTTCGTCCTTGCGATTGACCCACCACGTAAAATTGAGCAGCAATTTGTGAAAGACCTTTTCAAGAAATGCACGGTCAGCCACGCCGCGCCGTTTTGCTTCGATTTGATAAACCCGCAAAGCTGCCCACGCGTGAACCGGCGGATTAACGTCGTCAAATTTCCATTCGTAAGCGGGAATCTGCCCGTTCGGGTGCATATACCATTCACGCAGCAGCAAAATCAGTTGCCGTTTGGCAAATTCCGAATCAACGAGCGCGAGCGAAATCGAGTGGAACGCCAAATCCCACGCGGCATACCACGGATATTCCCATTTGTCGGGCATCGAGATCACATCGTCGTTGTAGAGATGTTTCCAATTGTGATTTCGCCCACTCAATCTTTCCTTCGGCGGCGCACCGAATTCCGGGTCGCCTTCGAGCCATTCTTTGATGACATATTGATAAAACTGCTTTGACCAGAGCATTCCGGCTAAACTCTGACGCATCACGTTTTTTTCGTCACCGTTCAAATTGTCCGGAATAATTTCGGCGTAAAATTCGTCCGACTCGGCAATTCGCTGCTCAAAAACCTGTTCGCAATCCGCGATAAATTCGTCGTGCGATGTAAAAACCGAAGCGTTCGCAACCGATTTTCTCAGACGCAGATAAATCGTTTCCGATGAATTTGCCGAAATATTGAAAACATAATGCGCGGCTGCCTTTGTGCCGGATTGGTTCGGATTAACGGCTTCAAAATTTCCATCCACGACAAAATCGTTGATGCCGTCTTTGGCGTAAACCGATTTATTTTCGCCGCCGTAAAGTTTTTGAAAATTCGTTTCATTTTCGCAAAAAAGCATCTGCGACGAACCTTCGCAAATTAGCTGATAATAACCTAATTCTTCTTCGTGCAAATCTATGAATGATAAGTTTTCCGTGTCAACATTGGCTTTTTGCATCAGCGGTTTTTCGACATTCGGAAACCACGACCATTTATTGCGAAACCAAACCGTCGGCAATATATGAAGCGGCGCAGATTCTCCGGCGCGGTTTACTGCCGTGATCTTGATGCAAATATCTTCCGCGTCAGCCTTTGCATATTCGATAAAAACGTCGAAATATTTGTCTTCGTCAAACGCGCCTGTATCAAGCAATTCAAATTCGGGCTGTATCTTGTCGCGCCGCAGGTTTTCTTCCCTCAGCCAATTGTAAGGATATTCCGCGTGCGGGTATTTGTAGAGATATTTCATATAGGAATGCGTCGGCGTATTGTCGAGGTAAAAGTAATATTCCTTGACATCTTCGCCGTGATTTCCTTGATTTCCCGCGACGCCGTAAAGCCGCTCTTTGAGAATCGGGTCTTTGCCGTTCCACAACGAAACGGCGAAACAGAGATTCTGTTTGCGCTCGCAAATTCCCGCGATGCCGTCTTCGTTCCAGCGATAAGCTTTGAGGTGAGATTGCTCAAACGGAAAATAATCCCACGCCGAACCGTCTTTGGAATAATCTTCGCGAACAGTTCCCCATGAGCGTTCCGAAACGTAACAACCCCACAATTTCCAATCAATTTCGCGCCGATTTGCCAGATCGAGCCGCATTTCTTCCGCTTTCAAATTATTTTCGGACATATCTTTTTCTAAAAGAATGACATATTTAAGGTTTTGCGTCTATTTAACTTTAAGTCGCACAAGTAATGCCTCAGTAAAAAGTTACAGATAAGATCTATGCTAAAAGAGCGGGTGTAAAACAACCCTTCCAGACCTGTAATTGGTTTTATCAGGTCTTTTTTACTTTATAATTTGAGAAAAGATGAAAAAAAGACCTGATAAAACCAATTACAGGTCTGGAAGGGTTGTTTTACACACGCTCTTTTAGCATAGATCTTATCTGTAACTTTTTACTGAGGCATTACTTGTGCGACTTAAAGTTAA
>JANPDZ010000892.1:0-3608 GCA_031431735.1 Acidobacteriota bacterium
TCAAACTGAAACATCGAATCGGTGCTTGCCGAAATATCAAACAAGATCGCGATTTCGAGCGGAACTTTTTCGGCATCGGAAACTTTTTCGATTTGTTGAAGGCGATTTTCCTCCGTGATTGAAAAATCTTTCGCCGTTAAACCTAAAACCGGCTGACCAAGCGTATCAGTGATGGAAACCGGCACGACGACAAGCCGTGATGAAACTTTTATCGGTTCGTTGTCATCTTCAATTTTCGGCGTTGGCGTCGGCGTTTGCGCAAAAACTGAAAAAGCAAAAATTGTGATTATTGCAAAAGTATAAAAAAATTGTGGCGGCTTTAGGAATTTCATATTTCAAAAATATTAGTTGCTGAATTAATAGACTTCAGTTTGCCTGTTTTTCCAACATTTGCAGTCTAAAGCAAAAATTTGAGGGCAAAAGATGAAATGACCTGAATCGTTTCATCTTTATTCTGCCCTCGTTTATTCAAAAACAATTACTGTTGGTCGTTGGTCGTGTTCGGTCGAACTTCGACGTTTTGATTGATACCGCGACTGACGAGAAGTTTGACTTCAACGCGGCGGTTTTGTTCACGACCTTCTTTGGTTGTGTTATCGGCAACCGCTTTCAGCGCACCATAGCCATACGATGTTCCGATCCGGCGAAGCGGAATATCATATGTTTCAACCAAGTAATCAATCACGGCTTGCGCACGTTTTTGACTCAAAACTTTATTTTTTTTCGCGCCGCCTTCTGCCGAAGCAAATCCGGTAATTTCAATTGTATAACCTTTTAACTGCATTGCAGCCTGGGCAACCTGGTCAAGTTGGGTCTTTGCTTCGGGCAAAAGAACTGCACTGTTGACTTTGAAATTAACGGTCGTTGCCGATTGAACAACATAGTCGTCAATCGAGGAAATTCTTTGATTGGTGGCATTGACACCGGCAATCGCGGCATCGGCTGTGTCCTGTGCGGCTTTTGCACCACCACGGGCGGCGTTTGAAATCGCCAGCAATTCGTCAATCTGTCCCGAAAGACGCTGCTGATTTTCTTCGGTCTGCGAGACACGATTTTCAGTCGGCGTGACGCGGCTGTCAATAGATTGGGCAACGCGGAAATCAGTTTTGCCGAAACGAACCTTGCTCGCCGCCAAACTGCCGGAGCTGTCGCCAACTCCTTCAACTTCTAAATTTAAACCGCGAACGATTTGGCTTGCCGCAATTTTATCGCCGCCGCCGAAAATTCCGCCTTTGGTTTTAATGCTCGTGTTCGGCGCAATCACAACTTTCGTGTCAACACCCGTGCCGTCGCGCACAATAAAACTCGTATCGTCTTTGGCAACGACAACGCCTTTAATCTTGTATTTGCTTCCGCCGTTTAATGTGCGAACCTGCGTATCTTGGGCGAAAATGCCGATGGCACCAATTAAAACTATTAACATCAAAGCAGAAAACTTTTTCAACATAACTTTACTCCTATTTTTACTATTTGAATTCAATTTCTCAAAATTGCGGACTATATAAATCAGACTTTATGACGTTTTGAAATCGCTTTTGGTTGTCGGAAGGTTTTATTTTTTCGACTCTGAAAATCTTGTTTTTCCAACACCATTTAAAATCTTTACATATTCTTCGCTAATTTTTCAACAATTATTTCTAAAACAATAATCGTGCCAAAAGCGATTTCTCTTTCTCTTAAATCCCTTCAACTCATTACGAATAAAAGAATTTAATATATTTTGGGAACAAATATTTCTTAAACCGACTGTTCTGTTCGCGGACAGTTTTTTAACTTTCAACTGTCCGCTTATAATTCGTTTGACAGGAAGCATTAAAGAGAAAATTGCGTGGTTTCGATATAATCCTTCATAAACGAAAGGAATCTTTCGGCATCTGCGCCGTCAACAATGCGATGGTCATAGGTCAGCGCAAAATACGCCATTTGACGGATCGCAATATAATCGTCGCCGTCGGGCGTCGTCAAAACTTTGGCGCGTTTTTCGATCGTGCCGACGCAAAGAATCGCGACTTGCGGCTGATTGATGATCGGCGTGCCGAAAAGTCCGCCGAAAACGCCCGGATTCGTGATCGTAAAAGTTCCGCCCTGCACGTCATCAGGCATCAGCTTTTTCGTCCGCGCCCGATCTGCCAGATCATTCGCCGCCAAAGCCAGACCCGACAGCGAAAGCGTATCAGCGCGTTTGATGACCGGAACGATCAAACCCCAATCGAGCGCGACCGCCATTCCAAGATTTATATCGCCTTTGTAAATAACATTACCGCCCGAAATCTGCGAGTTGACGACCGGAAATTTCCGCAAAGCCTGCGTTACGGCTTGGAAAATAAACGGCATAAACGTCAGTTTTGTGCCGAAACGCGCCGCAAATTCGGCTTTGTTTTTATCGCGAAAGCGCGCAACATTCGTCATATCAAACTCATACACGCTCGTCACGTGCGCCGAAGTTTGTTTAGAAAAAGTCATATGTTCCGCAATTTTCTTGCGCATTACGGACATCGGTTCAACGCGATCATTGGCGGATTGCGGATTGCGGATTGCGGATTGCGGACTTTCAATCGGTGTTTTAACAGTTTGAGATGCGACAACCGGCGCAATTGTCGGCGCACCGATTTTACCGACCAGCAAATCCTGCGGACGAAGTGCCGCGCCCGTTTCGATAAAATTCAAAATGTCTTTTTTCGTCACGCGACCGCTGATGCCGCTGCCTTCAATGCGCGAAATATCAACATTATGTTGTTTGGCAATATTGCGAACAAGCGGCGAAGATTTCGTACGGCGCAGATCTTCAACACTGATTTGTCCGTTGTCCGTTGTTCGTTGTTCGTTGCCGGCAGAGACAGCAGCAACTTTAACTTCTTGCGGCTCCTCAATTCGCGGAGTTTCAACTATCTTAGGAGTTTCGACAACTGTTTGACTGCTAACTGCCGACTGCTGACTGCCAACTGAACTCGCGCCGACGAGCGCGACAACCGAACCGACTTCAACCGTTTCGCCTTCACCCGCCCGAATTTCTAAAAGTGTTCCGGCTGCCGGAGACGGAACTTCGGCATCAACTTTGTCGGTTGAGATTTCAAGCAGGGGTTCGTCTTTTTCAACGCGTTCGCCAACCGATTTCAGCCATTTTGAAACCGTTCCCTCGGTAATTGATTCGCCCATCTGCGGCATCACAACCTCAGTCGCTTCGCTCGATTGCGGATTGCGGATTGCCGATGGCGGATTTGATTTCGTCGCCGTCGCTGCAACCGGCTCGGCTTTTACTTCTTCAACCACAGGCTTTGATTCTTCAACTTTTGGCGTTTCGACAATTTTTGTCTCCGCGTCTCCGCGTCCCACCGTCCCCGCGTCAGTAGAATCCCCGATCACGGCAACGACACTGCCGACCTCGACGGTTTCGCCTTCCTGTGTTCTGATCTCTAAAAGAATGCCCGCGCCCGGACTCGGAACTTCGGCATCAACCTTGTCGGTTGAGATTTCCAGAATCGGCTCGTCTTTCTCAATGCGCTCGCCGACGGCTTTCAGCCATTTCGATACCGTTCCTTCCGTGATGGATTCGCCCATTTGCGGCATGACAACTTCTACGCTCATATAATCTCCGTTTTATAAATAAT
>JANPDZ010000893.1:0-3869 GCA_031431735.1 Acidobacteriota bacterium
CTCGATTGACTCTTTCAGTGAATTTGAAGGAGATCCAGAAAATCCATATGAAAAAACCAAACGAATATTTGATTTGGCTCGCAATCAATCGTTAAAACCTGAACAAACCGTTGACCGCATTCTTGAACAACTCGCGGCATAGAGTTTTATTCTGAAAAATCCGAATGACAAATTCACGAGGAAAGCGTTTCTTGTTTGTGTCATGTGAACGAAAACTTGAAAAAACTTTTTATCGGCGAATTTAAGCTCAAACGGCTTATGACTTCACTTTTACTTATTCCGCTTTTTGTTTATTTGTTTTTTTTAATCTTTGCCTATCTTTTCGCCGATAAACTGATTTTTCAGCCGCAATTTTCGTCTTACCGCGATGATGAAAAAATCATCAAACTGACAACTTCCGGCGGCGAGAAGATTTCTGCCAGATTTTATCCGAATCCGAACGCGACGCAGACAATTCTTTTCAGTCACGGCAACGCCGAAGATCTGACAACACCGGATTCGATGATGAAGGAATTTCAGAAAAATGGATTTGCGATCCTGGTTTATGATTATCGAGGCTACGGCACGAGCGAAGGCAATCCAACCGAAGAAAATGTTTATCGGGATATTGCTGCCGCTTACGAATATCTTACATCAGAACTGAAAATTCCGCCTGAAAAGATCATTGCGCACGGACGTTCGCTTGGCGGCGCGGCGGCAATTGATTTGGCGTCGCACAAAAAAGTTGGCGGATTGATCGTGGAAAACGCTTTTGTATCGGCTTTCCGTGTTCTGACGAAATTTCCGATTACGCCTTTCGATAAATTTAAAAACCTGAGCAAAATTAATAATATCAACTGCCCTGTTTTGTTTATTCACGGACGAAATGACCAGGTAATTCCCTTTTGGCACGGTGAAAAACTGTTTGCCGAAGCAAAAGAACCGAAATTTTCATTTTGGATCGATGAAGCCGGTCATAATAATGTGTTTCAGATCGGCGGCGCGGCTTATATCAAAAGGATTCGTGATTTTGCCGACAATCTGCCAAAATAAACCCAAGACCGATTTCGGATTTGGGTTTTGGGATTGCGGATTGCTTTTTTATCACAGTTACAGGATTAAGCAACAATCGCGATGGATTATCGCTCAGCCGAAAATGGTGTAATTTCCCCCTTAAATCTTTGATTCGCATTATTTACTTTGGAATAAAAACTATGAACAGATTATTTTTGAGCCTGACGATCATTTTGTCATTTACCGCAATCATTTTCTCCCAGAACAAATTCGAGGGCTACAACATTATTTTGGACGTTCCCGAAACTCAGCAGGGCGCGACCTGCGCGATTCGTTATGCGCCGCCGACCACCAGCATTACGATTGCCGATTTGAATTCGGCAACGCCAATGAATCTAAAATCGTGCGACGGTTCCGGAACTAATTTAACAAGGAGTTCCGCGGCAACATTTTCATTGAAAGCCAATTCATCGGATTTTAAATGGTGTTTTCAGGGCGAAGACACGAAATACCGCATCTCTTTCAGCGGCGACCAATACGCGAGAACCGTTATTTACGATTGGATCGCGACACCCGACGCGAAAACTTTGGGCAACTACAATGTCAAAGATTTCGGTGCGATCGGCGACGGCAAGGCTGACGATACGATCGCGATCCAGAGCGCATTGGCGTTTATCGCGACGCGCAACGGCGGCGTTCTGAACTTTCCCGAAGGCGATTACGCGGTTGGCGGAACTCCCGGTTTCAAAGGCATCGCCTTGCCTTCGGGCATCACGATTCAAGGCGTGAACGGCATTCACACGGGCGCATCAACCAACAATGTCGTACGGAAAAACCCGACGCGAATCACCTTGAACGGCACGAATCGCGCAATTTTCCGGATCGGCGAATGTATGGAAAAGATCGCCTTCAAAGACATCGAACTGCTCGGAAACAGCCAGCAAAATACGATCGGCGTCGAAGCCGTCGGCGCATATACCTCGACGCAGGATATGGATTTTGACAATGTCGCGTTCAGCACTTTTTACCGCGGGATTTACGCACACGGTTTGCCGCAGACCGATTTGAATTGGCAATTCGATTATATTCACATCAATCGCTGCCGTTTTGTATTCAACACGGATGCGGGAATTTATACGAATATCCGCAACACCGATTGGCGCATCGAAAACACGCTCTTTATCAATCCGCCGCGCACCGCGACAAACAAAGCCGATTCGATGCATTTTGAACGTGCCGCCGGAATTTTGATTGATAACACGGCAGGAGGCGGTTTTGCCAACGCGCTCGGCGGCACATTTCTCGATATTCTCGACAGCAGTAATGTTTTGGTTTCGCATTCGTCAACCGAATCTATGACCAATTCGTTTGTTTACAACGGCGTCAACAATCCATACGCCGGTGATTATTCCGCACCTGTGACATTTCTTAATTCGGCTTTCGGCAACCCAATCGTCTTTCAGGCGCGTCGAACATTTGTTTCGACGGGTAATTTTTATGGCGGAAATGCTTTTAAAGCCGATGAACGTCTTCGGGTTTATTCAACCGGTGACCGTTTTTGCTACGACGGCTATACTTTAGGCTGTCGCGGCGCGGTCAAAACCAATTTCGACAAAGCGACGATCATTTTTATGACCGGACAACCCGACGACGGAAAGGTCAAAGGTCATCCGACATTTTTCGGAACCGACGTGCAGTTTGGCGCAACGGTACAAATGCCTTCGTTCGCGCAAAACGCTCTGCCGCAGGGCAAGGCAAACGGCTCGATGGTTTATTGCTCAAATTGCCGACGCTCGACAACGCCGTGCCAAGCCGGCGGAACCGGCGCACCCGCAATGGTCGTCGGCGGTCAATGGAGCTGCCTTTAGAGGGATGAGGGATGAGGGATGAGGGATGAATAAACGGCAAAAGGAAATTCCACTAATACCTTGTAATGCGAATCAGGAGTTGAAAAATGTCCGCGCGCATTGTCTTAAAACCTCAAGGATTGAGTCCACTCCGAAAACCCTTATTTGATAGAAAAATCGTTCAATCGCTGAATTTGTAGTTTTGTAAGTCATTGAAAACAAAGGATTTCAAAAATGGTAAAATCCAATTTTAAGACCTAAAACTGCTAAAAATGACTTTTCGGAGTGGACTCAGGATTAGAAAAATTAAAAAGAAATGGGACACAGATTTACGCGGATTCGGTGGATTTACGCGGATTAATTTAATTAACTTTCAGTGAGTTAATAAATATTATCAATAAATCGGCGAAAATCCGTCAAATCCGCGTTCGTCCGCGTCCCATTTTCTTTCTAATGTTCAACTCAAGACTCAGGTTAAGTTAAGGAAAAAACGTAGAACAGACTGTTAGTCTGTTCACGCCGTCAAAAGAAATCAACCTTATTTTTCAACTGTTTAGTTGGCTAACTTGAGTGACAGACTAACAGTCTGTCATACATTTTTCGCCAATTTTCGCTTAACTTAATGCCATTGCGCTAAAGCCCATCATTGGGCATTACATTACCTTTTGCCTTTTTACTTTTGTCTTTTTGTTTCTACCTTTAAAAGAGTTGAAGGAATGAACAGGAGAAACATTTCTCTTATTCATCCCTCATCCCTCATCCCTCATCCCTTAAGAATCCCTCAATTACTCTTCGGCTTCGGAAACATCGAGCAACGAAGCGCTCGTCACCAGATCTTCTTCGCCGGTGCGAATGAGCATCACGCCTTGCGCCGAACGTCCGGTTTCGCGGATCTTGTCAACGCCGATGCGAATCAGTTTCGCCTGTTGGGTGATGATCATTATTTCCGAATCTTCTTCGACCGGAAATGAGGCCACGACTTTGCCGGTTTTGGCGGTCGTTTTCATATTGATCACGCCCTTGCCCCCG
>JANPDZ010000894.1:0-2641 GCA_031431735.1 Acidobacteriota bacterium
GATAAATTCGGTTGTCCGTCAAGCATATTTATCAATTATCCATTATCAATTATCCATTATTCCAAAGGTTACAAACGCAATAACGAGAAACGTCAAGTGAATTTAGGCTGCGATTGGCCCAGGCTTTTTTACAAATTTGGATCTACTGAGAGTATTTAATTTCGTGCCTTTCGTGTATGCGCGTGGGCAAAAGTTTTATCTTTTAAATTCACCTGAAAACACGCGTTCGCCATTGTGCAGATGCGGCTCAACGGTCACAATTGTTAATTTCGATGTCGGACAATTACTTTTTTCGGCGACGCTTCCGACGGGAATTAATACATTTGTTTCGGGAAAATAGGTCGCGCAGCAATCTCGCGGAATCTCGTAAGGCACGACGATAAACGATTCGGCGCGGCGCGTTTCGCCTTCAAAATGGCTTGTAATATCAACTACTTCGCCTTGTTTTAGGTTTCTTTCGGCTATGTCTTTTTCATTCATTAATATAACACGGCGCGATCCCTTAATTCCGCGATAACGGTCGTGGAGTTCGTAAACCGTCGTGTTAAATTGGTCGTGGGCGCGAATCGTCGTCATCAATAATTCGTCCGGTTTTAGTTCGATAGTTTCTAATTGGCTCGAAACGAATTTTGCTTTGCCGGTGTCGGTCGGGAAACTGCCGTCGCGCGGTTTGTTCGGCATATAAAATCCGCCGTCGCGTTTGACGTTTTCGGCATAATTTTCGCAACCCGGTACAACGCGGGCAATAGCGTCACGAATCCGGTCGTAATCGTTGATCATTCGTTCCCAATCAACCGTAACCTTATTCTTCAAAACAGCTTCGGCGAGTTTGCCGATGATCCAGGTTTCGCTTCGCAGATGTTCGCTCGCGGGTTCTAAAATTCCTTTCGACATCTGCACATTGAGCATCGTATTTTCGGTCGTTACAAACTGTTCCCGACCGCCCGTCAGATCAATTTCGGTGCGCCCCAAACAAGGCAAAATCAAAGATCTTTTGCCCGTCACAAGTGCGGTTCGATTTAATTTAGTGATGACCTGCGCGGTCAGCGTGCAGTTTCGCATTGCCTCGGCAGTGAAATCGGTATCGGGCGTTGCGAGCAGGAAATTTCCGCCCAATGCAAAGAAAACTTTTGCCTTGCCCGAGTGCATCGCTTTGATTGATTTGACTGTATCGAAGCCTTCTTTTTTCGGGACTTTGAAGTGAAATTCCTTTTCAAGATTTTTCTTGAAATCGTCGCGGATCTGTTCCCAGATGCCCATCGTGCGGTCGCCTTGCACGTTTGAATGTCCGCGCACCGGGCAAAGCCCCGCGCCTTGCCGCCCGATCTGTCCGCGCAAAAAATGCAGATTGGCAATGTCCTGAATCGTCGCAACGGCTTTTTTATGCTGCGTCACGCCCATTGCCCAGCAAGTTATGACGCGATTTGCATTTAAGTACATCTCGGCAACTTGTTCGATCTGTTCGCGGGGCAGACTGCTTTGCGACAAAATATCTTCCCAATTGATTGTTTCAAGGTTAGCGACAAATTGTTCGTAGCCTTCGGTTTTTTCGGTGATAAAATCGTAATCGAAAAGCGGCGTCGGGCTGTATTTTTCTTTCTCAAGCAGAACCTTCATCAAGCCTTTCAGAAAAGCCAGATCGCCGCCAATGCGAATCGGCAAATACAGATCGGCGAATTTTGTGCTTTGACGCGCGAGCATCGCCGCCGGGTATTGCCAAATATTTTCGTAATGCTGAGGATTCGGGTTGATAAAATTCATCAAACCGGCTTCGGGCAAAGGGTTGACGGCGATTATCTGCGCGCCATTTTGCTTGGCTTTTTGCAAAGACGACATCATTCGCGGCGCATTTGTTCCCGGATTTTGACCGATGATGATGATCAGATCGGTGTCTTCCAAATCTTCAAGCCTGATCGAGGCTTTGCCGAGTCCGATTGACTCGTTCAAGGCGAAACTCGTTGATTCGTGACACATATTCGAGCAATCCGGCATATTATTCGTACCGAATTGTCGGACAAAAAGCTGATAAAGAAACGCCGCTTCGTTCGACGTTCGGCCCGAAGTATAAAAAATCGCTTCGTCGGGCGAAGCCAGTGATTTTAATTCTTCGGCAATGAGTTTGAACGCGTCTTCCCACGAAATGGGCGCGTAATGCGTCGCTCCTTCAGCCAAAAACATCGGTTCGGTCAGGCGACCTTGGGCATTTATCCATTGGTCGGATTGTCGGGAAAGTTCCGCGACGCTGTATTTAGCAAAAAAATCGGGCGTTACTTTTCTGGTTGTCGCTTCGTCAGCGATGGCTTTCGCGCCGCTTTCGCAAAATTCGGAATGAGTTCGGGCACCGTCAGGATCAGCCCACGCACACGAATTGCAATCAATTCCGCCTTTTTGATTGAGCTTCAAAAGTAATTTCGTGCCGCGCCGTATGCCGGCTTTTTTGAAAACGACCCTAGCAGAATTTAAGGCAGCAGAAAGTCCGGCGGCAGTGTCCTGAATTGCCGAGACCTTGAGATTGCCGAGATTTTTTTCGTCTTTGGGTTTCATAAATTACAGTTTTGAGTCCCGCCGTTATTGGGGTTTTGTTTATACCAAATGCCCAAAAAAGCGGGCATGAAAAAAAAATAATTACCTTACGGAAAAA
>JANPDZ010000895.1:0-18582 GCA_031431735.1 Acidobacteriota bacterium
AAACCGAATTGAACGGTCGTCACCGAATTATTAAAGCTGTTCAAAATCCACCAGATGCCATTGCGGAAAACCGCGACATCGGTTTTGTTGTCGCCGTCGTAATCAGCCGGCGCGAGCTTATCGCCGGAAAGTCCCCATTGCGCTGTGAAATTTGCGTTGTTGCCGGTCAGCGTTGCGTTCCAGGTTCCGTTTGACGGACGGAATGACGAAACTTCGCTGCGGCCGTCGCCATCGAAATCGAAATTGGCGCGATTAACCCGCGTGATGACGACATCATTGCCGTCGCCGCCAAGATATGTAATGCGGAAAGCCGTGTTCAATGCGCCGCCGAAAACCGCGCCTTCGGGAGCGTTCAGAAATGTTCCGTTGATCGCATCTGCGCCGTCGTTTCTCAAGATCGTGAACGAATCGCCGATCGCGGGACGAAAAGCGTTCCACGGAATCGGCGCGAGCCGCGCGTTGTTCAATGACACGGTTCCGGTCACGTTTAATTGGTCGTGTCCGTTTGTTCCGGGCAAAGCGCCGCCGATTTTGACAGCGTAATTTCCGTTGGCGGTAAAAGTCAGATTTCCGGTATTCAAAATGCCCGTCGGTGAGGTCAGTGTTCCCGCGCTGATCGCGCCTTGCGTGACATTGACCGTGCCGACCGTTCCCGTTCCGCCGAATCCGCTTAAATTGAGCGTTCCGGTCGTTGGATTATTGACCGTCACCGCGCTGTTCGGAATATTTGCATCAACGACGAAAATTCCGTTGTTGACGGTGATTGCGCCGCTGTAGCCGCTTGCCGAAGCAATCAACGATGCACCTGCACCGTTTTTGACAATCGCGCCCGCACCTGAAATTAAACCGATACCAAAACTTCCGATGCCATCAAATGTGACACCCGCGCCGCCGACAGAAAGAACGGCAAGAGTTGTCAGCGAACCTTGTGCGGCTGTGAAAGTTTGCCCGCCGCTGATTGAAACTGCCGTATTGATTGCTTGTGTTCCGCTGCTAACCGACAAACTATTGGCAATTCGCAACGGATTTCCGCCGATCGTATAACTGCCGTCAATCGTGATCGAATTGAAATTGGTCAGAATAAATAAATTGTTATTCGTCGTAAATTGAGCCGCCGTCGCCGGAAAAACCAGATCGTCATTGGCAACGGGAGCAATGTCATTGACCCAATTCGCCGCTGTTCCCCAATTTGTATCCGCGCCGCCGCCGTCCCAGGTTTTGATGGCTGAAAAAGCATTAGACGAGAGAGCAAGAATAAACAAAGAAAGAGTCAGCAGAATTTTTTTCATAGCTATTTTGATCTGATATTTGCAGATTTTTTAGCAATGTAACATAGATAACAGCAACTAAACAATCAAAATTGAATATTTTCAGTAATGCCTCAGCAAAAAGTTAAAGAAAGATTTATTGCCTTCGCGTGCGCCAGCGAATTAAACTTAAGAGTGACGTGCCTTTCTGTCATTCGGAATAAGTGAAAAGTGATAGGTGAGAGGTGATAAGTGGTTTTGACCTATCACTTATCACTTTTCACCTATCACTTATTCCGAATGTAATCGCTTTTATTTCTTACTTAAATTTTCAACTACCCAACTTCTAAAACTAAAATAAACAAAAATTGATTTATTTCTCTCTTTTAGCGCGTGGGCAGATCTAACTTTTTATTTAGGCAATACTATTTTCAAACAGCTCTCGGCTTTCTGAGTTGTTTGTCATTGTGATAACCTTTGATTTCGTAATCTAGATTTATACCGAAATAAAAAAATAATGTCCTGGTTTCGCAGAAACAAACCAAAAATTGAAGAACAAGCGGACGACGAAGTGCAGACGGTCAAAACCGAAGGCATTTTCGTCAAATGCCCGGAATGCGAAAACCCGCTTTATAAACGCGAGCTGGTGGAATCTCTCCACGTTTGTACGCATTGCGATCATCATTTTAGGTTGGGCGCGCGCGAACGGCTCGATACGCTGTTTGACGATGGCCGCTACGAAAAATTGGACGAGGAAGTGACGAGCGGCGATCCGCTTGGTTTTGTTGATACAAAACCTTACATAGACCGCATCGAAGCCGCGAAAAAATCATCCGGTTTGCCGGAAGCGATCGTTTCCGGTAAAGGAATGGTCGGCGGACATCTGACCTACGCGGGCGCGATGGATATGTCGTTTATCGGCGGTTCGATGGGGTCGGCGGTCGGCGAAAAAATCACGCGACTGATCGAAAGGGCATTTGAAACACGCGGCGCGGTCATCATTTTCTCGGCTTCGGGCGGCGCACGAATGCAGGAAGGCACTTACAGTCTGATGCAGATGGCGAAGATTTCGTCCGCCTTGGCGCGTCTGCACGATGCACGTCTGCCGTTCATATCGGTTCTGACAGATCCGACAACCGGCGGCGTGACGGCGAGTTTTGCGATGCTCGGCGATTGTATCGTCGCCGAACCGAAAGCCCTGATCGGTTTTGCCGGTCCGCGTGTGATTGAACAAACGATTCGCCAAAAACTGCCGAAAGGCTTTCAGCGCAGCGAGTTTCTGCTCGAACACGGAATGGTTGATATGGTCGTTGACCGCCGCGAAATGCGCACGACCTTGATTCGTTTGCTCAATTTTATGATGAATCCCGCCATCAATAGTTAAAAGAATATGAAAGAAGTGTTGGTGAATATTTATGAGCGTGATTTGCAAAAATTAACAAAAGAAATAAATCTCTACAAAACGGATGATGATTTGTGGAAAGTTGATAGGCAAATCACAAATTCGGGCGGCAACCTCTGTTTGCATCTGATCGGCAATCTGAAACATTTTTTTGGCGTAAATCTTGGCGGAACGGATTTTATCCGTAACCGCGACGGGGAATTCTCTTCAAAAAATGTATCGCGTGCGGAGATCTTGACCGAAATTGAAAATGCGGCCGGAATCGTCGCAACGACTCTGCAAAATTTAACGGATGAGGATTTGGAAAAAGATTATCCCGAAAAATATCACGGCGAAATCGTCAAAACAAAATGGATGCTGGTTCATCTTTTGACGCATTTCGATTACCATCTTGGGCAAATCAATTATCACCGGCGTTTTATTTCCTAAAGATTAATTTTAAATGAGCAGAAACTGGCTTCCAGGTAAATGAACATATTACACATACCACTTTGGATGGTTGCTTTTCTGATCGGTAAATACCCTAATTATTAGGCTTTTTGGGGGAGGTTTGTTTTCAGATGAAAAAAAAATTACTTTCAGTGTTCTTATTAATCGCGTTCGGAGCTATTTTATCCTGTACAAAACAAGAACCTCCGGAAAAAGCCAAAGAGGAGTATCAACAGCGATTGAGAGCGCGCAATGACGAGTTTGTGAAAATGATTGATAACCTCAATCTTTCACCCGAGCCCTTTATTAAAGGCAAAATTGCGGTCATTGTTAAAACAATCAATGAAAATAAAGAATTTTCTATGGAGTATAACCCCTCCAAGTTTGTTTCATTAATTACGGCTGATTTATTGGCTAAAAATGAGGCCGAACTGGGTTCGGTAATTATGATTAATTGTAAAGCCAATTCACTGGGATTTTACAAGGACATTAATGCACCTACTTTTGACGGAAGTCCCGGAAAAGAAGTGTTCATGTATCCATGCGATTTTTTTATTATTGATCTGTCTGTAGGGCAGACTATAACCAAACGATATTTTCCGAGTAACCAATTGGTTGGAAACCGTATTACTGTCAAAGATGAAACCAGACCGATTGAATCCATGATGAAATATCTCAACGATCTGCCGCGCCAGTGAAGACAATTTTTTTTCGGTTTCATTTTTGAACCTAGAGTTTGTTATGAACTTCAATCGAAGAATTTCCATAAATCACTTGAGTATCAAGATCGCTAATGGCTTTTGATTTGCATTTAGAGTTGTGGTACAAAATTCATCGCCAATTGGTTCTTTCTTTCAAAGACCAAAGCCCAAAGTCCAAAGCCCAAAGACCTAAACAATTACAAACTTTTACAGCATTCGCGTATGCAATTTTTCGATCAACGCTAAAACTATATCTTCACGCCACGGACGCGCGGCAATTTGAACTGAAAGCGGCAAACCTGCCGCCATCGCTTCGGTTTTCGAGGCAGTTCTTTCAAGCAAATCCAAACTTGCTTTTCTGCCGATCGCTTCTTCTTTTTTGACTTGCGAAACCCGTGCGACTCCGGCGGGAAATCCCAAAACATTGTAAAGAATAGTATAAATGCCGCCCAAACCGACTTTATCGGTTGACTTGTGTAAAAAAGCCGGCAAAGCGCAAACCGGACTGATGATCGCATCAAGATTACGCGCGTCCATTGCCGATAAAAATTCAGCACGATACGCGGCCTGATTGGTCGCCCAAAGCTTGAGAAATTCATCGCCATTTCCGCCAAAATAGGGAATTAGACGGGCCATACTTTTTTGCCCGAACAGACCTGCTAAGCTATTCAGCATCTTGCGCTTCAATGGCGAAGTCTGTGCCAGCATCAACATATTTTTTAACTGCGGAAAAGGCTTTTCGTCTTTCAGGACATCGGTAAAGATCTTTCCGTTATTGGCACCGGTAATGCGGAAAAAGATCTCTTCGGCGAATGAAAATTTCGGCGGCTCGAACTCGCTAACATTCGCGCCGAGCAATCTTAATTTTTCGACCGATTCCATCACACCGCGCTTGACGGCCGGCATCGGTTCAAACAGACCGTCAGATAAAAAATAGCCGATCGTAAGTTTTGCAACATCAATGTTTTTATAGTCTTGCAGTGGTTCGACCGTTCGCATTTTGGCGGCCGATTCGTTGATAATATTCAAAAATAAATCCAAGTCTTCGGCGTAATTGCCCAAAACTCCGGCAACCGAACCGATTGAACCTTCGAGCATTTTGTCGCCGTAACGTGTCAGATCCGGCGTGCGCCACATTGTCGGCTTGATCGAACAAATTCCGCAAAAAGCCGCCGGAAAACGAACGCTTCCGCCCAAATCCGAACCGATTCCGACCGGCGATGCTCCGGCACCGATAATTGCGCCTTCGCCGCCGCTGCTTCCGCCCGGCGCAAAATTCGGATTGTGCGGATTCTTGGTCGTGCCATAAACGCGATTCGTGCTTTCGATAAAGATCAGCAACTGCGGAACATTCGTTTTGCCCAAAACAATTCCGCCTTCGTTCAATAGCGCTTCAATATACGCATCTGTTGAAACCGGACGATCATCGGAGCGCGCCAAAACTCCGAGTGTGCTCGGCGAACCGGGATAATCGAAACATTCTTTGATCGTGAACGGCAATCCGTGAAGTCGGCCGATTTTTTGATTGTCGGCGAGTTGTTTATCGGCTTCGTCGGCTTTGGCTAACGCCTGATCGTAAAATTTCAAAACAACGGCGTTGATTGCCGGATTCACTTCTTCGATCCGGTCAATAAAATAGCGGGTCACTTCACGGCTTGAAACTTGTTTCGTATCAATCAGTTTCAATAATTCAACGGCGGATTTTTTATGTAAATTTTCCATTTATTTTCCAAGATTTTTGATAGTGTTTTGATGATGATGTTCGACGTGATAAATCGTGAAATAGAGCATTTCGCGGATCGTCAATTTGCCCAAAATCGGATGCGGCAAGATATATTCATCAAGTTGTTGTTCAGAAAACCTATCAATTTTATCGGTTAAGGCTTTGACGGTTTTGAGCAGCTTGTTTTTCAAATGTTCGCGGCTATCAAATCTGATTTCCGGCGGAATAAATTTTCCGCTTGCCTGGCTGCCGGCGGCGAGTTTTCCTTGATATTTCGCGACCAGACCACCGTAATCAGTCGAGCTTCGGTTTGCCTTTCCAAACAACAGATTCGGCACAAATTTCGGCAGTGTCAAAGCCATTTTGACAGGCGAAACACCGCGGACGATATGGTCAAGTTGTTGCCCGGCCGTCCATTTTTCTTCAAACGAAAACAAAAACTCCTCTTCGTTCAAAGAAGAAAGATAATCGGCAAATTTTTGATGATTTTCGATAAGTTTAGCGGCGATTTGTTGCTTGTTCATTTCAATTTAATTTACACTCAAACATAATGAATTTTGATGAATCGGTCAAATATCTATACGGACTTGGCAACGAAGTTTTGGCGATGAAGCTCGGGCTTGAAAATATCGGCAAACTTCTCGGAGCATTAAACGATCCACAGTCAAATTACCTGAAAGTTCAAATTGCCGGAACTAACGGCAAAGGCTCGACTTGCGCTTTTCTTGAAGCGATTTGTCTTAAAGCGGGAATAAAAGTCGGAATGACCACCTCGCCGCATTTAGTTTCCGTGACCGAAAGAATCAGAATCAACGGCAAAGAAATCTCCGAAGCTGATTTTGCAAGATACGCGACACGGATTCGTGAAACAAGCGAGCAATTGGTCGCAAATTATCAAGCGGCGAGCGTGGAAAAATCCCAAATCCCAAATCCCAAATCCCAAATCTCACTGGAAACTGTTCCGACATTTTTCGAGCAGGTGACGGCAATTGCTTTATTGGCATTTTCCGATGCCGAAATCGAACTCGCCATTTTGGAAACGGGTTTAGGCGGAAGATTTGACGCGACAACTGCCGCCAACGCCGAAATCGTTGCAATAACGCCGATTGATTATGACCATCAACGAATTTTGGGCGAAACCTTGACGCTCATTGCGACGGAAAAAGCGGCGATCATTCGCCCGGACACAAAAGCCGTGATCGCACGGCAAAACCCGGAAGCCGAAAAAGTAATTTTGGAGAGATGTCGCGAAGTTGGCGTTCTGCCAATTATCGTTTCAGAAGATTTTCAAATCAAAAATCAAATCTTCAAAAATAATAAACCACAAGTGTTTTATAATTTTTCGACCGATAATGACAATTATCACGATATTGTTCTGGGTTTGGAAGGGAAACATCAGATTACAAACGCGCTGGTTGCCGTTCGGCTTGCCGAAACCATGCGTCATTTCGATTTCCAAATTGAAAAGGAATCCATCTGGCAAGGTTTGGCAGATGCCCGTCACCCGGGACGTTTGGAATATTATAAAAATTTCCTATTTGACGGAGCGCATAATCTTAGCGGGGCAAACGCCTTGCGCGAATATTTGGACGAGTTTATCAGAATGCCGATAACAATGATCTTCGGCGCGATGCGCGATAAAAATTTGTCGGGTATTGCCTCGACTCTTTTTCCAAAAGCCGCGCAACTGATCTTGACCAAACCCGAAAATCCGCGTTCGTTGGAAACTTCACAATTACGGCAATTCGTGCCGGATGATTTTAAGAACGAGGTTTTTGAAGTTGAAACTGTTGCCGCCGCGCTTGAAAAAGCAAGCGAAATCGCCCCGGAGACTAATTTGATTTTAGTCACTGGTTCGCTTTATTTGGTCGGCGAAGTTCAGCAAATATTAAAAAACGAATTTGAAATTTGAAATTTGAAATCTAAAATAACCATATGCATAAATTAGTTTTGATCAGACACGGCGAAAGCGAATGGAACAAAGAAAATCGTTTCACGGGCTGGAAAGACGTTGACCTTTCTGAAAAAGGGCGCGAAGAAGCACGCAGCGCGGGCGAATTGCTCAGGGCGCAGGGTTTTGAGTTCGATCTGGCTTACACATCGGTCTTAAAACGGGCGATTCGGACATTGAACAGTATTCTCGAAGAAATGGATACGTTATGGCTTCCGGTCATTAAAAACTGGCGTTTGAACGAGCGTCATTACGGTAATCTGCAAGGCTTGAACAAAGCGGAAACCGCCGCGAAATACGGCGATGAGCAAGTTCATATCTGGCGCCGAAGTTACGACATTCCGCCGCCGCCGATGGACGCAAGCGACCAAAGAAATCCGCGCAACGACCGCCGTTACAATGATTTAAGCGATGCGGAAATTCCGCTGACCGAATGTTTGAAAGATACGGTCTTGCGGTTTTTGCCGTATTGGGAAAACGAGATCGCGCCAAAGGTGCGTGACGGAAAGCGTTTGATAATCGCGGCGCACGGCAATTCTTTGCGGGCGCTTGTCAAATATCTTGACGGAATCGCCGATCAAGAGATCGTCAAAATCAATATTCCGACCGGCGTTCCGCTGGTTTATGAACTCGATGCTCAATTGAAACCGATCAAAAGCTATTATCTCGGCGATGCCGAAGCGATTCGCAAAGCGCAGGAAGCGGTTGCCAATCAAGGGAAAGCGAAGTAAGGGAAAAGTTACAAAGTTTCACTTTCTTTCACGCCAATTAAATCTATCTTTCATCGTTTCGATGATGTGATAAACGGCGGGACAGTCTTTCGTATTGGCGGTGTGCATATAGCGTCTGGTGATAAATTGTTTTTTGTCTGTATGTGGGAAATCACGGCAATCTTTCGGACGGACTTCATAAATACTACATTTATCGTCTTTTAAAAATGGACAAGGCAAGGCGTTCATTTCGTATTCGTCATCCTCATCCAACTTGAGATATTTTTCGATGAATTCGTCTTTCGACATTTCTAAAAATGCGGAAATGCGTTTGATGTCAGCTTTATTAACTTGCGGGCGGATCGTTTTACAGCAATTCGCGCATTTGGTGCAATCAATCTCAGAAAAAACTTCTTCGTGCGATTCTTTGGCGATTCGATCAACTTGATTGACACTTTTGTAATGTTTCATCCAATTCAGAAAATCAAAAGTGCCGTCCTGTTTTTGTTCTGCATTTTCTTTCCATTCTTCGATTAAATGTTTCATTTGTTAAATCCTTCCTCCGTTTTAAATTTTTCTTGAATCCGTCAGAAATCTGTTTGAATTATTGTAATAAGCAGGTGAGCATAAGTTTTGCGACATTATGCTCTTCGTTCAGAGTCCACGCACAAGCTTTGTTTCCGCCAGCGAAGCGCGGCGGAAAATCAAACTAAAGTTTGGACTCTGAACGAAGCAAAATACTTGATTACTTATGCTCACCTGCTTAATGGTAAATTAATACGCATCCATTATCGGAAAGTTTGTGTATATTTCAAAGCACAATGCGGTTTTTGCAAATCAATAATAAAAAGTTAAACTAAAATTCAATAAAATTGCATCAAAAAAGCAGTTTGCCCCCAATCAGAAATAAGGAGAATTTAAAGATGAACTTAATAAAAACAGGATTGACGGGGTTAATTTGTATTGTGTTGCTGGCTGGCTTGTCATTCGGTCAGACGACCAAAAAGAAAAAAACGACGGTTAAAAAAACGACGACCAAAACGACCGTTACTGATAAGGAAATTGCGGGCGGATTGAAAGACGCGCTATTCAACGGCGTCAGATTTGCGGTTGACACACTCGGCAAAGAAAACGGTTTTTTGAACGATGTCCGTGTCAAAATACCTTTGCCGAAAAATCTGCAAAAGGTCGAAAAAACCTTGCGTTTTGCGGGACAGGGCAAATTGGTTGACGAATTTGTCGCGTCAATGAATCACGCGGCAGAAAAAGCCGTGCCGGTCGCGATTGACGTTTTTGTTGATGCCATCAAACAGATGACTTTTGACGATGCGCGAAAGATCTTGTTTAGCGGCGAACAGGACGCGGCGACGCAGTTTTTCCGCCGCACGAGTGAAGAAACTCTGCGCGGAAAATTTCGCCCGATCGTCGAAAAATTCACGCAAGAAACCGGAGTTACGAACAAATATAAAACTATGATCGGCAAATACGGTTTTGCCGCGAAACTTTTGGGTGCAGAGGCGACCGATTTAGATGGTTATGTGACGCAAAAGGCACTCGACGGATTGTTTTTTATGGTCGCCGAAGAAGAAAAGAAGATCCGCAAAGACCCGATCGGCAGAACGACGAGTCTGCTCAAGAAGGTTTTTGGAATTCTAAAGTGAAAAGGTAATTGAATAGGTTTTTGGACTTTGGTTTTGGGTTTTGGAAAGAAATAACAGAATTTGGCGATGAATTTCTCGCCAAAATACTAATTTTCATAATTCTTGTTCTATCGGGTTTATTTTGAATTGATTCAAACCCAAAACCAAAGTCCAAAAACCGGATCATTTACACAAATTGAAGGTGATAACTCAATGAATAAATTAAAAAAGATTAACAGATTGCTGGTTGCTGTGATAGCGGTCTTTTTGTTAAGTCCGCTGATTTCGGCGCAGCAAAAAATAATTTATGGACGGTTATCAATCAAAACTGACTATGGCTATTTATTTATCAGCAACACCACCGAAAAATCTTATTCATTTGAAATACGAGGTAAAGACGTCGAGGACATCAAAGGCGGAAGTAACCCGACATTCATTGTTGACGAAAAATTGCTGCAGGTTATTCAAGTTGATACAAAAGCCTTTGTTTCGGGCGATGAAAAATTAACAGAAGAAGCAATTTTGGAAAAATATAAAGTGTGGGAAAGCGACTATCTGAGCGGTCAATTTGGAAAAAAACTTGATCTCAAAATCGAAAAAGTTACCGTAAAGGATTTTAAGACAATGTTTTGGGGCTATCAGCGGCCGGCCGCGAATACGGAATATGACCGCGATTATTTATTGACCAAAGTTGTCGGAAATAATGTTTTAGCATTAACCGTATCTCTTTATGTTGGCGATAAAGTAAGCGATTATCAAAAGTTTTTGGTCGAAACGCTTGGAACCCTGAAAATCAGCGACGAGCCTTTTGATATTAAAAAATTAACCGAAGAAATTCTTAAGACTACCGAAAAAAGAAACTGATAAGTAGAGCAATTTTTAAGTTTTCTAGAATTTGCGGATTTCTTTCTTCGTTCAGAGTTCAAACTTTAGTTTGTCCAACCGCCGCGCTTCGCTAGCGGTTTAGCCGCCTAAAGGCGGGACTCAGAACGAAGCCAAAATCATAGAAAACTTAAAAATTGCATTAATAAGTCAAAAATGAAAAAAAGTTATAGTTGGCGAAAAGTTACCTTTTTTCTGATTATTTTAGCTTGTCTGACGCCTTACGTTTCGCCGCCGATCGCCTTGGCTCTTGGCTTGTTTATGGCGTTGACGATCGGTAATCCGTTTGCTCGCCGGATGGGCAAACCGACAAAGATATTGCTGCAATCAAGTGTTGTTCTGCTCGGTTTCGGAATGAACTTGACGAGCGTTTTTAAAGCCGGAAAAGACGGGGTTCTTTTTACGATTGCGACGATTTTCGGAACTTTGATGCTCGGCTGGTTCGTTGGAAAATTATTAAAAGTGAACGATAAAACTTCCGTGCTGATTTCGTCGGGAACGGCGATTTGCGGAGGCAGCGCAATTGCGGCTGTCGCACCGGCGATTGATGCCGATGCGGAAGAAATTTCCGTCTCGCTCGCGATCGTCTTTATATTAAATTCGATTGCGCTGATCGTTTTTCCGATCATCGGACACACCTTGAATTTAAACGAAAATCAATTCGGAATATGGGCGGCGATTGCGATTCACGATACGAGTTCGGTCGTTGGCGCAAGCGCAAAATACGGCAATGAAGCCTTGCAGATCGCGACGACCGTCAAACTTGCACGCGCTATATGGATTATGCCGATTGCTTTGTTTTTTGCTTTGACTTATCGCTCAAAAAATGGCGGCAGTAAAACAAAGGTGGCAATTCCTTGGTTCATTTTATTGTTTCTGCTGACGACGATCATTAAAACCTACTCGCCGTCAATAGTTCAGCCGAGTCTTTTTGAATCGTTCGTCAATCTCGCAAAAGGATGTTTGACCGTGACGCTATTTTTGATTGGGGCAAGTCTGTCGCGTGAAACTCTGAAAAAAGTTGGGCTGAAACCGCTTTTTCAAGGTGTGTTTCTGTGGATTGTGATTTCGCTGGTGTCGCTCTTCGCGGTTTGGAATTTGTTGTAATCAAAAAATGCAATCCAACGCGGTTTGGCGGGCGATTGCGACGTTTACCGTCGTCATCCTAGAGTACAGAATATTTACATTTGTTAACTGATGTTACGCAAGATAGATTTTTCGGGCTATGCCCGCCGATGTGCGGAAAGGCTCTGCCTTTCCGAGCAGGTTTCTCAATTTTCTTTGCGGCTATGCCGCCATTCGAGGCGTAGCCTCGGAGAATTGAAGCCTTTCGGAAAGGCACAGCCTTTCCGCACTATCCGGGCGGCACAGCCGCAATTCTGCGTAACATCAGTTGTTATACGGATTACATTTGATAAATGTGCATTAGCCGGATTCAACAAGTCAGAACCCTAAGCGGTCGCGACTTGCTTTTGATTCACTCGAACAAGCCCGTCGCTACCGCTCAGGGTTCTGACTTGTTGCATAGTCTTTAAGTGGAAACGGTATTAACAAAAAATTAGGCTAAACAAACTCGCTTTGCGTTGCTCATTTTGAATTGATAAAATAGTTGTTTCGCTAACAGGCAAGAATTTTATCCGTAATACAATGAGCATCAAATACATTACCGTTCGCGGTGCACGCCAGCACAATCTAAAAAATATCAACGTCGAAATTCCGCGAGACAAACTGACAGTTATCACGGGCCTGAGCGGCTCGGGAAAATCGAGCCTCGCTTTCGATACGATCTATGCCGAAGGGCAGCGCCGCTATGTCGAGTCGCTTTCGGCGTATGCCCGGCAATTTCTCGATCAGCTCGAAAAACCCGATGTTGATTCGGTCGAAGGTCTGTCTCCGGCGATTTCGATCGAACAGAAAACCGTTTCGCGTTCACCGCGTTCGACGGTCGGCACGGTCACGGAAATTTACGATTATCTGCGGCTTCTTTTTTCGTCAATCGGCACGCCGCATTGTCATCAGTGCGGTGCACCGATTACGCGCCAATCGGTCGAACAAATCGTCAGCGGGATTTTAGTTTTGCCCGCAGGCGAGCGCGTGATGATTCTTGCTCCCGTCGTGCGCGGCCGTAAAGGCGAATTTAAAAAAGAACTCGAAAAGATTGCCAAAGATTTTACACGCGCCCGAATTGACGGCGAGATGCGCCAGCTTGACGAAGAAATTCGTCTCGACAAACGTAAGAATCATACGATTGAGGTCGTCGTTGACCGCCTTTTGATCAAAGACGGCGTCAAAGAGCGTTTGACCGGATCGGTTAAAACGGCACTCAAATTAACGGACGGCGCGGTGCTGGTTTCGATTATTGACGGCGCAGAAAAACTTTATTCCGAAAAAATGGCGTGCGTTAATTGCGGAATCAACATTGCTACACTCGAACCGCGTTCATTTTCGTTCAATTCATCATATGGCGCGTGCAAAAAATGTCAGGGATTGGGAACGGTCCTGGAAATTGACAGACATAAAATATTGCCCGACGACACGCAAATCGTCAACAAAATCAAATTTTTAGCCGAAACGGACAAAACGGGCGGGAAGTATTTGCAATCGGCATTGATTGCCATAATTGAGCGTTACGCTGAAGACAATGGAAGAGAAGAGGAGAAGAGGAGAAAAGGAGAAAAGGAGAAAAAAGCGAAGGAATTATCACCTGAAATAGACCGAAAAACTAAAAACCAAAAACCAAAGACCAAAGACCTGAGCGAAGTATCGTTTGCCGATTTGCCGCCGGAAATAATTGACGCATTTTGGAACGGCACAAAAAAGCGTCTGACGTTTCAACCGGGAACTTATACATACGAAGCGGATTGGAAAGGCGCGCTGCGGGCGATGCGCGAACGGATGGAAACTCCGCCGTCGGAAAAAATCCGTGAAGCCTTGAACGAACTTGTTGCGCCGGTCATTTGTTCAACTTGCGGCGGCAAACGCCTTCAACCTGAAAGTTTGGCGGTCAAGGTCGGCGGTTTTGGAATTGCCGATTACACGGCTTTGCCGATTGAAAACGCGGTTGGAAAGTTTGACGAAATAAAATTAAATCCGCGCGAAGAAAAAATCGCCGGACTTGTTTTAAAGGAGATCCGCGAGCGTTTGCGATTTTTGGAAGCGGTCGGTCTCGGGTATTTAGCTTTGGAAAGAGCATCACAAAGTTTAAGCGGCGGCGAAGGTCAACGCATTCGGCTGGCGACGCAAATCGGTTCGGGTTTGCGCGGCGTTTTGTATGTTTTAGACGAGCCTTCGATCGGACTTCATCCGCGAGATAATCAAAAATTGCTCAAAACCTTGCAGAATCTGCGAGATTTGGGCAATACGGTTTTGGTTGTCGAACACGACGCAGAAACCATCGGACAAGCCGATTATGTGGTTGATTTAGGCCCGCTTGCGGGAACGCACGGCGGGGAAGTGATCGCCGTCGGAACGCCAAAAGATATTGAAAATTCAAAAGATTCTTTGACGGGAAAATATCTCAAAGGCGAGCTTAAAATCGAAGTCCCCGAATGGCGCAGATTGGCGAATGGTGCAAATATCACGGTTAAAGGCGCACGGGCGCACAACTTAAAAAACATTGACGCAAAATTTCCGCTCGGACTTCTGACGGTCGTGACCGGCGTTTCGGGCAGCGGAAAATCAACGCTCGTCGAAGAAATTCTTTATCCCGCACTTTACAAATATGTCTATAAATCGGCGATCGAACCGCTCGAACACGATTCGATCGAAGGCCTCGAACTCGTTGACAAGATCATCGAAATTGACCAATCGCCGATCGGACGCACGCCGCGCTCAAATCCGGCGACCTACACCGGACTTTTCACGCCGATTCGCGAACTTTACGCGATGCTACCCGAATCACGCGAGCGAGGTTATAAAACGGGGCGATTTTCTTTCAACGTCAAGGGCGGACGCTGCGAAGCCTGCGAAGGCGCCGGACTCAAAACGATTGAAATGAACTTTTTGCCGGATGTTTATGTGCTGTGCGACGTGTGTCGCGGTGCGCGTTATAATCGCGAAACACTGGCGGTCAAATATAAAGGTCTTTCGATCGCCGATCTTCTCGATACGACGATCGAAGACGCGCTGCCGATCTTGGAAAACATTCCAAACATCAAGCAAAAACTCACAACTTTGCTCGATGTCGGCTTGGGTTACATCAAAATCGGACAATCTTCGACGACCTTGAGCGGCGGCGAAGCGCAACGCATCAAACTCGCCAAAGAATTATCAAAACGCGCGACCGGCAAAACCATCTATATTCTGGACGAACCGACGACCGGACTTCATTTCGCCGACGTTCACAAACTGCTCGACGTTCTGCAAAGATTGGTTGATACGGGCAACACCGTGATCGTCATCGAACATAATCTGGACGTCATAAAATCAGCCGATTACATCATTGATCTCGGTCCCGAAGGCGGCGAGGGCGGCGGCAAAATCGTCGCCACCGGAACGCCCGAAGACATTGCGCGAGTGCGAAAATCCTATACGGGACAGGCTTTGAAATCAGTTTTAAATTAGCGGGAAAAGTGTATTGAATAAGAATATTATTTTTATGGTATTTTGTGGTATCTTTTATGAAATATTACGATGTTTGGGTTGGTGTGTTTAACAACTCAAACTTTCCCATTTTGCCAAATTTAATAAAGTTACGTTAGAGTTAGAGAAATGCGATTAGTCGAGCGTCACCAAATTGGCAGAAATCATCGGTTATTCAAAGAATTAGACCGAGTCAGTTTTTTGTCCAAAAATCTCTACAACGCCGGATTGTATCAAGCCCGACAATCGTTTTTTGCCAATCACGAAAGTTACAAAGATTATTTGAACCTCCAAAAAGAGTTTCAAAACACCAACCAAATTGATTATCGAAGTTTGCCTTCAAAAGTTTCTCAGCACGTTCTCAAACAAGTAGAGAAAGACTTTAAGTCGTTTTTTGAAGCGAGTGTAGAATATCAAAAAGCACCGGAAAAGTTTTTAGGCAAACCGAAAATCCCAAAATACAAAGATAAAATCAAAGGACGGAATTTGTTGATTTATACCAAACAAGCCGTGTCTAAACCGAAATTAGGAGCGGGCAAAATCAAGTTATCACAAACTGAAATAGAGTTTTCAACTTCGGTCAAAGTTGAACAGATACAACAAGTGAGAATCATTCCAAGAAATTCATATTACATCATCGAAGTTGTGTATCTGCGAGTTGCGAAGGAGAAAAAAGCGGACAATCAAAGATATGCAGGGATTGATATTGGAGTCAATAATTTGGCTTGCATAGTGACGAATTATGGTGATAACCCGATGATTCTGAACGGGAAACCATTAAAATCAATCAATCAATATTACAATCGGAAAAAGGCAAAATTGCAATCGAAAAGCAAATTGGCGAAAAGCCGAAAAATAGAGAAATTGACCATCAAACGAAATAACAAAGTGGAAGATTATTTGCACAAAGCGAGTCGAGAAATAACTAATCAAATAGTTTCCAAAGAGATTACGCGCATCGTGATCGGGAAGAACCGGAATTGGAAACAAGAGGTTAATATCGGGAGGCGAAATAATCAAAACTTTGTTTCAATCGGACACGCGGAGTTCATCAATAAAATCAAGTATAAGTGTGAGATGGAAGGAATTGAGGTGATAATTCAAGAGGAGAGCTACACTTCCAAATGTAGCTTTTTGGATAAAGAACCGATTCAGAAACACGCCCAATACTTGGGGAAAAGAATCCAGCGAGGACTGTTTGAAACAGCAAACGGAATCAGGATCAATGCGGATGTTAACGGTTCAGCCAATATCTTAGCAAAAGCAATCCCTAACGCATTCAGAGCCAAAGGGATAGAGGGCGTAGTAGTTCGTCCAATAAGGCTTGCCTTATAAAGTAATTTCCATAGTTTTCTATGTTTTTTGCAACTATAATGCGTTTTGAGAGGTGAATTTTATGTCAAAAACAGAAGTAGAAAAAAGATTATCGGCTTTGGAAAAAGAAGTAGCTTTTCTTAAACAAAAAATAGAGAAAGACGAAAAAGCAAAGGAGCCTTGGTGGAAACAGATTGCCGGAACTTTTGCCGATGACCCGATTTATGACGAAGCAATGCGACTAGGGCGAGAATATCGGTTGGCGCAAAGGGAAGAATATGATGATGACGATGAAGTGAAAAATGAAGAGGAAAAATGATAATTCTTGATACGGATTGCCTTAGTTTGTTTGACCGAGAGAAATTTCTTGAATCGTCTATTTTGCGAAAAAATCTTGACAGGTTTGAATCAGAAGTTATTTTCACAACGATAATTACTTTTGAAGAACAAATGCGCGGTTGGCTTACGTTTTTGTCGAAATGTAAGAATATCGAACAGCAAGTTTTCGCGTATGAAAGACTTAACCAATTTCTCGAAAACTTCCGCAAAATCAATGTTTTACCCTTTAACGAAAAAGCCGCTCAAGTATTTCAAAATCTTAAGTCGCAAAAAATCCGAATCGGCACAATGGATTTGAAAATCGCTTCGATTGCCATTGCCAATAATGCGATTTTGATTTCGAGAAACCTCGCCGATTTTGAACAAATTCCCAATTTTGCAGTCAAAGATTGGACAAGATAAAAAACTCCCAAAACATCGCCAAAAAAAGAAATCCTCCACGGGACAGGCGTTAAAAAGTTTATTGAACTAAGGCTTATTTGTGCTAAAATGATTTTGTTATGATTGAGCCAGTTTTAGTAACAGGACTTTCCCAAGGTTTGGCACTTTGGAGTAAAGAAAAAATTGATCGCTTGCTTTCCGGTTTGCTTGATAAAGTTCCGAATGAAATTAATATTGAAAAACTTTCTGATGCCAAAGTTCTTGCCTTAGCAAATCTGCAACTTGCTGAATCTGATCAAGAGACATTACACGAATTGCTCGAAAAAAACAGCGAAGGTGAACTTACAAAACTTGAGCGAAAATATCTTGACGAGTTAATGGAAGTCTATAACGATGCTTTATTAACAAAAGCGAAAGCGATGCGTATCGCGGTTGAACGCGGTTTGATCGAGTCTCTTTCCTCTGAATGAAACGAGCAAACATTCCCGACCACATCAAAATAAAAGTCCGACAAACTTCACGTTTCCGTTGCGGATATTGTTTAATACTGCAAAGATATTCGCCGATAGTTTTTCAATTTGACCATTACTTTCCTGTTTCACTCGGCGGAACAAATGACGAAGAAAATCTTTGGTTAGTTTGCGGAAATTGCAACAATGCCAAATCCGATAAAACCGAAGCCTTTGATTCCCTAACCAATTCAACTGTCCCGATTTTCAATCCGCGAACACAAATTTGGAATGAACATTTTGAATGGAGCGAAGATGGCGCAGTTATTGTCGGCAAAACACCGATCGGACGCGGAACCGTCGAATTATTAAAACTCAACGATCAAAGAGTCGTTGCCGTCCGCCGGGAATGGGTTTCATCAAACTGGCATCCACCGAAAGATTAACTCCGAAGATAATCGCCAAAGAGAGGAAATCTTATATGGAAAAGGATTATCAATAGGGATTCTTATTGCAGTATTTTTTCAACTAATTTATAAACGTGGCTTCCTAAATGACTTGGATAATCTTCGTTATTAACATCTAAGATTTTGGCTCGCTGTATTGCTAATTGAATATGGGGTAAAAATCTCTCTGGTCTTGGATTTGATTCATTGTATCCGTCTGTAAGTAAATTACTTAGAAGTCTTTTAATTAGGACTTTCGCTTTTTGAAAAAATATGATTAAACAGATACTTGATGATAACAAAAAAACAATATATTGAATATCTGTTAAGTACGCCAATCAATTACACTTGTTCAAATTTATCGGAGCATTTGGAGAAAGTCAGTCA
>JANPDZ010000896.1:0-9529 GCA_031431735.1 Acidobacteriota bacterium
CAATTTTAAGCCCCAAAACTGCTAAAAATGACTTTTCGGAGTGGACTCAATATTACAAATCACAAGTCAAAAAACACCCAGGACTAATTCAAAGTAGGCGAGAATAAAAAATATTCACACTCTTTAATCCTAAACTATCAGTTATCAGCTAAGCAGATGAGTAAAAGTTTTGTAACATAATGCCGCAAAGGGCGCTCCGCTCGTAAGGGCGCGAAACACACTTACGAGCGTAGCGTGTTTCCGCAATGTCATTATGTCACAGAATATATGCTGACCTGCTTATCAGTTATCAGCTATTCCGAAAAGTAACCTTTTATCTTCGGAATAGCTGATAGCTGATAGCTGATAGCTGATAACTTTCAATAAGCCCTGAAAAAACAACTATAACCTAAGCTTTAAACTGCATAATACAGGTCAATCAAGTAAAATAAAATTAAAATATATTGACAAATATCTATCACCGTTACAATAATCAAGTAATTTAATTTTAAAAACAAAAATACCCAACTATGAAAGGTAAAAAAACACCCAAAGAACCGACCAAAGTAAAAACCAATGGGAAAAATACAGTTGATTTAACCACACACTCACGCAGTTTATCCAAAACTCCTAAAAAAGGTGTAGAAGATTTCGAACAAACAAAACCTTTGCAACTAGAATTATTCGAAGCATTATTACCCGCTGAAAAACATTTTAGCAACACCATAGAATTTTATGATTTTTGTCCAAAATATGTTTATTGGCGAGTAGAAAGACTTCAAGACAAATTCCTGGATCGAATAGAACGCGAATTCGATTGCCGGGGAGCAAGTTACCGCCTTTCACTTGACCCGGCAAAAATCAAAGATAGCGACGGCATTGTCCGAGATTATTTTCCGGGCGTGATCGAAGAATTGGTTGAAGATGCACTCAGAAAACTTGCCGTTGACGGGCACGGACTCTTTCTGGACGATCAGGCAGCAGTTACATTTACACTTTATGAACTGCAACAAGAATTAGCTAAGACCGGCCATACTTATTCCCTTGATCAAATAAAAAAAGCCCTAATGGTTTGCGTCGGAACAACCATTCATCTCACGACCATTTCAGGCGAAACGGTTTTCTCAGATCACCTTTTTGAAACTGTCGGTCTCAACACACGCGAAGATTGGAAAGGACAAGGACAAAAGACCAAAGCCTTTGTACGCTTTAATTCACTTGTCACCAAATCTATCAAAGAAGGTTCCTGGCGACAATTTAATTACGAAATTTCTATGCGGTTCAAGCACGTTGTTTCCCGGCAACTAAACAAACGAATGAGCCACAATTTTACGCAAGCTAATTTGGCAACCAATTACACTATTGCCCTTTCAACAATGATCCGTGATTTCGGCTTAACTCCATATGCCTATATGCGCGACAATTTACGTTACGTTAAAAAAGCACTCGATGAGATGGTCGAAAAGCACGTTATCCGCGGATATACAGTCAAAAATATTTACGATACAGAGCGAAGAAACAAATTAGTTGACGCGCTTATCGAAATCAAACCCGATATATACTTCGCTAACCAAACCATCAAAGCGAATCTAAAACAGCGTGAAGCCAAACTAATCACCCAAAACATTATTGATTAAATATATAGCTTTCATTCGGAAACTATTTACAAACTAAATTTTATCAAAACGAAATCACTCTTTATTTTTGACACAACTCCATCTTTGTCCACCGCGTAAAACACCTCTGGCATTTTGCTTTAATTCTGCATAAAACAGAAATATATATATATAGCTTTGATTCGGAAGCTGTGGAAATATATATAGTTTTGATTCGGAAGTTGTGGAAATATATATAGCTTTAATTCGGAAGTTGTGGAAAAATATATAGTTCTCATTCGGAAATTGTGGAAATACTAAGAGTTTTCCACAGATGTTTTCCACAGATTACAGCCTAAAATTAGCAAATATATAGTTTTCATTCGGACAAATATATAGTTCTCATTCGGAAGTTGTCTAAAATATGTATTTTTCATTCGGATTTTACCGTCTCCACACCCTCAAATATATAGTTCTCATTCGGAAATCACCTAAAAATATATAGTTCTCATTCGGAAATTGCCTAAAAATATATAGTTCTCATTCGGAAATCACCCCAAAATATATAGTTCTCATTCGGAAATTTTTACAATATATAGTTCTCATTCGGAAGTTGTTTTGCGTAAATCATTAGAAACACTAGAGTTATCAGCTTTTTTTACGCCTTATCCTTTTAACCTTTATATTTAACCTAATACTAAAGATTCCGAAATCAAACCAATCCTTAAAATTGAATTTACTCTCAAAATTTCAAATACCAATAACAGATAACAAGAAAACTTACTTTTCCTGACAAATAACTTTAAAAATAGATTTAAAGGTGCGAAAATATCTACCCATACACTCTTAAAAAGAAAAAGGATTACCATACCTGTCATATATGAAACGCTGTCCAAACTGCAACCAACTATTTACAGAAGACAATATGTTTTGCCTAAACGACGGAACATCACTACTTTATGTTTCGGAAACAGGACAAAACCCGACAATTATTCCAACCTCGGGTGAAATGCCAACCCAATATATTCAACATCCGTTGAACCCTGCGCCAAAAGCGATTGAAAATTCCTCCAAATGGCTTTATTTAATTATCGGCATTTTAGCAACCGCTCTGGTCGGAATGGGAGCTTTTCTGTTTACAATATCCGGTGAAAAAAAGGAACCCGTTAATCAGAATGATACAAAAATTGCTGAAAGTTCAACCAAACAGAACCAAATAGACAACAAATTAACAAAAGATGAGCAATCATTCACAAATCCAACTCCGATAAATACACCCGTTCAGCCAAAAATAAATCCAAATCTATCACCTGCCGGAAGCTGGTCGGGTGACTGGAACTCAAATACAACCAGTTTTACCGCAAACGTGACCTTACAAAGTACAGGTGATGATAAGTTTAGCGGACAAATTCTCTGGACACTTCGATCTACTACTAATCCAAAGAAAATCGGTAAAGAAGGAATGACCGCGACTGAATACGTACAAGGAAATTTTGACCCGGCAACACGAACAATTTCATTAAATGGCTATCAGGTTAATGATCCGAATGGATTAATCATCAAGGACAAATACAAATTAGTCTTAGCCGAAAATAATCAACAGTTAAACGGATTCAGTTTTGGCGGAAAAACACGCGGAAAATTTAACTTAAGACGTTAATTTAAATTTAATGTCGAATTATTGAAAAACATTGAATGGGAAAATAAAAATATGCGAGTCTATCTGATTTTACTAACTTTCTTAATATTTTCGTTTAGTTGTTCCTGCCAAAATGCAGCAACAACGGCAAAATCTGAAACCAACGCGGAAAAAACTAATGATTCATCACGGACAACCCCGATAATAACGCCAACACCGACACCGACAGTAAGTCCCAAAACAGCAACAAAGAATGGGTTAATTGAACTCATCAAATTAGACGACACGATCAAACTTGATATAAGATATGCAACATCAAACAATTTTGTCGGCAAAGTAATTTACAAAGAAGCCCGCGCATTTTTGCAACGTCCGGCGGCTGATGCCCTCGTTCGGATTCATCAAAACCTGAAAAAACAAAATCTCGGATTGGTAATTTTTGACGGGTATCGTCCACTTTCAGCAACGAAGCTTTTTTGGGAAGTAACACCCGCCAGCAAAAAGAAATTTGTCGCAAACCCGAAAAACGGTTCACGGCACAATCGCGGATGTGCGGTTGATTTAGGTCTGTTTGATCTGAAAACCGGCGAAAATCTTGATATGCCGACCGATTTCGACGATTTTACTGAAAAAGCGGCTATTAATTATGCTGGAGCCACCCAACTTCAAAAGAAAAACCGCGAAATTTTGCGGAAAGCGATGGAAGCCGATGGATTTAAGATTTATCCGGCGGAATGGTGGCATTTCGATTTTCAAAGTTGTCCCGAAAACCGAATTTTGGACATTCAATTTTCGGAAATCAAATAAAAAAACACAGGAGATAAAAAATATGAAAACTACAATTTGCTTTTTATTTTTAGTCGGAGTTCTGGCATTTGCAGGCGTGCAAAATGCCAAAGCTGACCAATGCAAAGTAACTGATCCGACGGGAACACCATTAAATGTCCGCGCTTCGCCTAACGGAAGAATTACGGGCAAGGTACGAAATGGCACGATCGTCTATATTAAACAATACTCTTCCGACCGCAACGGCAAATCGTGGGCGCGAATCGGCACCTATCGCGGAAGAAAATATGTAATTCTCGGTTGGGTTTATCGCGAATTTATCAGTTGTTACTAAAATCAATAAAGGCGTTTCAGAAACCTGAAATTCCGGCTTCTGAAACGCCCTAATCGCTAAAAACACAAAGAGTTCAATATGGACAATAGAGTCGTTGATAAACCGCTTCAAAGAGGTTATCTGCGAAAACTGTTTGGCAGAGAATATTTTATCTTAAAACGCCGGATGAATTGGATTTTCAGAAAAGAAGATTTCGCCAAGCCAACTGGCGAAACTGAACTCAAATATTCAGTAATCAAGCACCATTCGGTTTTGCTTCGTCAATTAAAAGATGTCGAAATGTATTTACAGCACAATAAAATTACGAATTTGCGGCTGGCAATAAGCAAAATCAACGGCGTTGTTATCAAACCCGGACAAACTTTTTCAATCTGGAAACTGGTTGGCAGACCAACAGCTGCAAAAGGTTATCTGGAAGGATTGGTTTTGATGAACGGAAAAATCTCGACAGGCATCGGCGGTGGTTTATGTCAACTCGGCAACCTGATTTACTGGATGGCTTTACACACGCCGATGACGATCACCGAGCGTTGGCGACACGGTTTTGACGTTTTTCCCGACGTAAACCGCAAAATTCCTTTTGCCTGCGGTGCAACGCTTTCGTACAACTATATTGATTTACAGATCAAAAATGAAACGACCGAGCCGTATCAGATAAACCTCTGGCTCGATGAAAAATATCTCAACGGAGAAATCAAATCAGAATTTGAACCGGAATATGAATATGAAGTCTTTGAATCAGATCATTTGATCAAAATTCAATTCTGGGGCGGCTATACGCGGCATAACAAGATCTGGAAGCGTAGAAAAAGCAAAATTGACAGCACAACAGAAGAAGAATTAGTAACGGAAAATCAAGCAATTATGATGTATAACCCATTGCTGAAAGAATAATCTCATTCCGGTCAACAACAATATTTTCCGACATCAATTATTTTGCAACTCAAAAAAACAAGAGAAAAATAAAAGACAACATATTGAGGTGACAGAGTTTAATTGTTATTACCTTGTAAGTATAGAATTTTTTCAAAAAAATCTAAGGAAAAAGTTTTGAAACTGAAAATGTTTCCCGATGGGGCAAAAATCGTTTATGAAGAGCTAAAAGCTTCATATCCCTTAAATTAAAAAAGTGACAGATCCGTTCTTGATCAAATTAAACAGTTTTGCCGATGAGCAGAATTTCTACCTAAAAATTGGTCGAACACTCATCGGCCGCGATGTTTTGCAATGTCAGATGGTGCTTGAAGAACCGTTTATTTCGCGTCTGCAAGCCGTCATCGAGGTCAATCAAAACGGGCAAACGGCAATCAAGAATCTAAGTAAACATCCATCTACCTTTGTTAATGCTCAACCGATTAATGTTTGTCTGTTAAATGACGGCGATCAGATCATTTTTGGTATCGGACAAACGGTTGCTTTTACTTTTCATCAACCGCAAACCGTTTTCGCTGATAATCCACTGTTTGATCCGCATATTTCGTCGAGTTCCCTGCCCGTTCAGCCGTTGTCCGGTGACAATACGGTTTATTGGAATCAACCGCAAAGGGCAACCAGCGTTTTTCAGGTTCAATCAACTTCACAACTTCGCGTCGGACGCGCTCCAGACAACGACATTGTTCTCGATGCTCCGGGCGTTTCGCGCCACCACGCGCTGCTTGAATATACAAATGGCGACCAACCTATCATTTCCGATTTAGGAAGCACCAACGGTACATTTATCAACGGCGAGATCCTGCGATCGGCGCGGCTTCTGCAGACAACTGATTGGGTAACGATCGGCGGCTATCTGCTTCGTGTGCAGGGACGCGAAGTCAAAAAACAAGACCTTAGCGCAAGCCGCATCGCCGCCTTTAATGTTTCAAAAAGCTACGGCACCAAAACCGTTTTACAAGACGTTTCGGTGGCGCTTTATCCGCGTGAATTTATCGGCTTGATGGGCGCATCCGGTTGCGGAAAATCAACTTTGATGGACGCGCTCAACGGAATGCGCCCGGCGACCAGCGGACAGGTTTTCATCAATGACTTGGACCTTTACACAAATTTCGATTTGTTACGCCGTTCGATCGGATATGTTCCGCAGCGCGATATTTTGCACGAACCTTTGACCGTTGAACGCACCCTTTATTACGCCGCCCGAATGCGTCTGCCAAGCGGAACTTCCCTTTTGCAAATAAATAAAGTTGTCAGCGAAGTGATCCAAACGGTCGGGCTTGAAGACCAACGCCACAATGCTTTTCGCCAACTATCAGGCGGACAGCAAAAACGTCTGAGTCTTGGAATCGAACTAATTACAAAGCCGAATTTTCTGTTTTTAGACGAACCGACATCGCCGCTCGATCCTGAGACAACAGAAAATATGATGCTCCTTTTTCGCAAATTGGCGGACGAAGGCAGAATCGTCGTGATGGTCACGCACAAGTTCGAGAAATTTAATTCGATGCACAACATCGTACTTCTGACGAAAGGCGGCAGACTCGCGTTTTTCGGTCCGCCGCAGGAAGCCCTGCAATATTTTAATTGCTCGGAACCGAGCGAGATATATCGCCGTCTGCACGAGCGCACGCCGGAAGAATCGAACCGAATTTTTCTGCAATCGCCAAATTTTCAAAAAAATGTTGCATCACGCTTTAACGAAATTCAGCAAGGCGGAATGAATTTCAGCTCAACGATTGATAATACGGGCGCCGAACGCAATTTCGGTATCGGACAATGGTGGACGCTGACGCAGAGATATTTGGAGATCAAGCTCAAAGATTTGCGAAACACGCTGATCTTGCTGGCGCAAGCCCCGATCGTCGCGTTCATTCTCGCGTTTATCACCGACAACACGCCCAACGACGGCAGAACGATTTTTATCGCCGCCGTGATCGCCATCTGGCTCGGTGCCAACAATGCGATTCGGGAAATCGTTTCGGAAACGGCGGTTTATGAACGAGAAAGATTGGTAAATCTGAAAATTCCCTCTTACATTCTCTCAAAATTTGCGATTTTGAGCGGCATCGGTTTGATTCAATGTTTTCTTTTCGTCCTGATTTTAACCGCATTCGACAGATTTTCAACGCGGGATTTTACGTGGTTAACGTTGACTTTATATTTGAGTCTGTTGGCTGGAGTGAGCATCGGACTTTTCTTTTCGGCACTTGTTTCCTCGACTGAAAAAGCAATGAGCATTTTGCCGCTGATATTGATTCCGCAACTGCTTTTGAGCGGATTTTTGAAACCGCTTGACGATTTATATGTCAATCTGACAAAGGAAAAGCCCGCGATTGTTTCCGATTACGATAAATATCAGCGCGATAAAGACAAAGAATTTAAGTTTGACCCGACCAAACCGGACGAAAAACCGAAAATTCCCGAAGTAATTCAAAAATCCGAAGGTTTGGGCGGAATCAAGTTTTTTGCGAACCTTATGACGGCGCGTTGGACGATTGACGCGCTCGTGCATCAGGTTTCGATAAACGATTTGAAGGCACGCGACAAACTCGCCTCGCGGATGACGGTCGAAGAATACAAAACCGTACTCGATAAACAGAACGACAGCCAAATTGTTGACGCTTACGAAGCGCGGGTCAGAAAAGATTTGCTGATTTTGGCGTTGTTCAGCGGGTTGTTTTTGATTTTGACAATGGTTGCGCTAAAACGAAAAGATGCTTTGTAGATTTACAATTAAGAGAATTCAGCCTCGTTCACGAGGCTTTCCGTGCGCTTCGCACGGCACACCGCTTCGCCGCCTCGCCGTTCACGGCGTGGTGCGGATGAAGGAATAAATAAAAGGGCGTTTTAACGTCCTTATAAAACTGCTTTAGCATTTCAATTTGAAACTGGCTAAAGCCAAGTAGAAAGGACGTTAAAACGCCCTTTGCTTTGGTAGCAAATTGCTAACCACGCGCTAAAGCGACGTGGCTAAAAGCCGCGAAGCGCGGAAAGCCTCGTGAACGAGGCTGAGAGATTTGTAATATTTTTTGGAGAAGGAGAAAATAAAAATGAAAAGAATCGTTTGTTTATGCGTCATTTTGCTTTGCTCGATAAGTTTCGCTTTTGCCCAAAGTAGAAACGGACGGACAACTAAGAGAGTCAAAAAAATTGTTTCAAGAGCTACTATAGCGGAAAATGCTTGGAAAGTATTTTTCCCAAAGTTTAGGCAAGCTGTGACAAATCGTGATTATGAAGCAATAAAAACTATGACAGTAAGAGATGTGGACTGCAATTGCGAGGATTTAAACAATGATGGCGATTTACGTGATGAATGTTTGGCAGACTGGAAGAAATCCGCAGAAAATAATAAGTCGGAAGTAGAGTGGAAAGATTTTAAAAAGACTCTTTCAGGAATAGTTTGTAAATTATTTAAAGAACGTAGTTACGATGGTTATGAGTTTATGCGGGTTGTGATTGAATCTAATTCTTATGGATGTGAAGTTGATGGACCACTTAAAGCAGGATTTGGATTTATCAAAGGCTCTTGGTATTTAGCTGGTTTTGGATCTTATGAAGTTGAGTAATTCTTTTATAGTAAGGAATCATTCAAAAGTAAAATAAACTTTAAAAGCAAAATATGTTCTGTCCAAAATGCGGAAGCGAAAATTTAGACACCAGTAGATTCTGTAAAAAATGCGGAAAGAATCTGCCTGACCGTTCGCAGATTCGACAGGTCGCAACTGAGCAATTTTCTTATGCGATGCCGCCATCCGCAAATTTGCTCGGACAGATTCTGGACGGCAAATATCGAATCGAGGCAAAACTCGGTTCGGGCGGAATGGGCGATGTTTATCGCGCGACGCGGCTGCTAATCGGCGATACGGTGGCGATCAAGATTCTTCACCCGCACTTGGCACGCGACGCGCAGGCGGCTGAAAGATTTCGGCGCGAAGCCGTCACTGCAACGCAGCTTAGACATAAGAATATCGTTGCGTTGTATGATGTCGGTATTTCCACGGCGCATAATGTTCCCTTTATTTTAATGGAATTGGCGGAAGGTTTTTCGCTCCGGCAGATCATTAATCAATACCGCGTTTTGCCACTCGATTTTATCGTTACAGTGACGGCTCAGGTTTGCGCCGCGCTTGCCGAAGCGCATCGTCTCGGGATTGTTCACCGCGACATCAAACCGGAAAATATTATCGCCAATCAAACCACGAACGGCTGGCACGTCAAGGTTTTGGATTTCGGCATCGCCAAACTTTACAACCAAACCGACAT
>JANPDZ010000897.1:0-5286 GCA_031431735.1 Acidobacteriota bacterium
CGATTTTTTGACAGTCTTAAAACCAGGAAATTTATAGGTATTCGATGAATGATTTCAGCATAATGGATTACGCGCCGATCGGCTTAATGTTTGTGGTGGCAATGGGTTTTGCCGTCAGTCAACTTCTGGTTACGCAACTTATCGGACCACGCAAACGAACCGCGACCAAATTGATGCCATATGAATGCGGCAAAGATCCGGTCGGTTCGGCACGCGACCGGTATTCAATCAAATTTTACACGGTGGCAGTGATTTTTCTGCTGTTTGATATTGAAGTTTTGTTTATGATTCCGTTTGCCGTCGCGTTTAAGTATTTGATGGATCAGCAAAAAATCAGCGGGATTGCCTTTGGCACGATCGCTTTTGTCGAAATTTTGGTTTTTATTGCCACTTTGATCGTCGGATACATTTACGTTTGGAAAAAAGGCACGTTTGATTGGGGGATGCAGTCACGCTCCGAAGCCCGCGCCGAAGCAAGAGCAATGGCGAATGTAAAAAGAGAACATGCCCAAGAACTGAAAAAAGCCGCTTAGCGATTTTGGATTTCGGATTTCGGATTTCGGATTTTATTTGTTGTCAGTCTTTCGTCCTTTTGGGACTGACAACGGACAAAGGACAAAAGTATGGGTTTAGAAAATAATATTTGGGAATCGCTGCCGGATGTCGTCACCGTCAAATTAGACGCAGTCATTAATTGGGCGAGAAAATCTTCGATCTGGCCGGCGACGTTCGGGTTGGCTTGTTGTGCTATTGAAATGATGAACAGTGTTTCGGCACGCAACGATCTCTCGCGTTTCGGTGCCGAAACTTTTCGCGCATCGCCGAGGCAAGCCGATGTCATGATCGTTTCGGGCAGAGTTTCCCGCAAGATGGCTCCCGTGTTGCGGAGAATTTACGATCAGATGCCCGAACCGAAATGGGTGATTTCGATGGGCGCGTGTGCGACTTCGGGCGGAGTTTTTGACAATTACGCGATCGTTCAGGGCGTTGATAAAATTGTTCCGGTTGATATTTATATTCCGGGCTGTCCGCCGCGACCGGAAATGCTTGTTCACGCGATTATGATGCTGCAAGACAAAATTATGAAAGATTCGGTCAAAGATCGCCGTGATACTTTCGAGGAAGAATCACGAAGATCAATCGTTCCCGGAACTTTGCCCGTCACGGAAGGCACGGCGCTTGAAAAAGAAACCGAGATCGATGTCGCGCAAAACAAAGTTTCACGCCCCTATACGGTTCCTTCGCGGCATGAACGACGCAAATCATCGTAGGAATTTACAGCGGTGAACTTAAAAATTCTCACCGCTTTTTTATTAAAATATGGCTGATACAACAGTTTTATTAGAATTTGTCGAAAAACTAAAAGCGGAAAATGCGGCGTGGGTCGCGGAGGTTAAAGATTCGCTCGGCGAAATTACGATCATCGTTCCGCGCCCGTCAATCGTTGACGTTTGCTGGGTTTTGAAAACCAAACACGGGTTTGATATGCTTGCCGATTTGTGCGGCGCCGATCGCGGACCGGAAGATGATCCGCGTTTCGAGGTAAATTATCATCTGTTTTCGACCAAACATCACAACCGTTTGCGCCTGAAAGTTCTTTTATCGGAAGACACGCCGAATGTCGGGACGGTCTCGACCGTTTGGAAAACCGCCAACTGGCACGAACGCGAAACCTACGATCTGGTCGGCGTGATCTTTGACGGTCATCCCGATCTGCGAAGAATTTTGCTGCCGTCCGATTTTGACGGACACGCACTGAGGAAAGATTATCCGTTGCGCGGTTATGAGCCGTATAGTTTGAGCTAAATGATTAACGAACAACTCCGCCAAGCATTAAACGAAGTTCGCCCGCTGCCGATTCGCTACACGGTGGACGACTTGGAGTTTATGCCCGACGATACAAATCGTTATGAATTGATAGGAGGAAAACTATTCGTAACGAGAATGCCGAAAATTGACCATCAACTTCTGATTACAAGTTTTCTTGTTGTTTTCGCTGAATACTTACATAAAAATCCAATCGGTGAAATAGTTTCCGCGCCGGGTGTAATTTTCAGCATAGAAGATTCCGTCATTCCCGACGTTGTTTTTGCGACACACGAAACAATCGAAAGCAAGGTCGGACGTTACGGAGAAAAATTTGACGGATATTTCACAGCCGCCCCAGAAATTTTGATTGAAATTCTGACTTTCAGCAAAAAAGACTTCGAGCGCGACCGCGTTATCAAACGCGATCTTTACGGCAAATACGGCGTGAAGGAATATTGGGTGGTTGACGGAATGTTTAATACGATTGAGGTTTATCGTTTGGAAGAAAAAGGACTCGACAGAATCAAGCGTTTTGAGATTCACGAATCAATCGAAACGCCAATTTTACCGGACTTTTCGTTGAAATTGACGGACATTTTCAGATTTTGACAGGAAAATAAAAGTAATCCTGATTGGAATTTTTTTCATAAATTGCCACTAGCTTGAGCTAGTGGTCAAGTTTGAAATTAAAACACAGGCTTTAGCCAAACAGGAAAAATTAAAATAATTCCGCCGAAGGCACTGCTTTAGCTAAAGCTGATAAGGATGATTGATTTTTTTTCTGAAATTTGGCTAAAGCCGCTTGGTTTGAATTAACTAATCCACTAGCTGAAGCTAGTGGCAATTTATCAAGCATTGCTTTTATTTCACTTTTTAGATTTTAATTATGAGCGTTGCAGTAGAAAATATACCAGGCCAGTTTGAAGTTCTCGACCAATCTCTCGATTCGCAGATGACGCTTTCGATGGGACCGCAGCATCCTTCAACGCACGGCGTTTTGCGGCTCGATTTGCGGCTCGATGGCGAACTTGTCGTCAAGGCGATTCCCGACATCGGCTATTTGCACACGGGAATGGAAAAGCTCTTTGAATACAAAAAATACCAGCAAGGCATCGTCATCACCGACCGGATGGATTATCTCAATCCATTGGGAAATAATCTGGCGTATGTGATGGCGGCTGAGAAATTACTTCAGCTTGAAATCCCCGAAAGAGCGCAAGTGATCCGCGTTTTGATGTGCGAATTGCAGCGCATCGCATCGCACATGGTTTGGCTTGGAACGCATTGTCTGGACATCGGCGCGATGAGCGTTTTCTTTTATTGTTTCCGTCAGCGCGAAAAAATCCTGAACCTGATCGAAGCGGCTTCGGGCGGACGTTTAACGCCGAGTTATTTCCGAATCGGCGGTTTGATGATGGATTTGCCCGCCGGATTTGAACGCCGCGTCCGGCAATTTCTTGAAGATTTCCCCGAAGCAATGAATACTTTTGACACGCTTGTCACGGGCAACACGATCTGGCAATCGCGGACGAAAGGCATCGGCGTTATTTCGGGCGAAGAAGCGATTGATTGGGGATTGACCGGGCCGTGTTTGCGCGGCAGCGGCGTTGACCTTGACCTGCGGCGCGATAATCCATACACGGGTTATGAAACCTACGATTTTGAAGTTCCGGTCGAACACGACGGCGATGTTTGGGCGCGCTTCAAAGTCCGAATGCGCGAATGTTACGAATCTTATAAGATCGTCCGTCAGGCATTGGATCGCCTTAAACCGGGACCGACGAAAGCCGATGCGCCGAAGATCGTGCTGCCCGACCGCGACGATATGCGCAAACATATGGATTCGCTGATTCACCATTTCCTGATCGTCGCCGAAGGTTTCAATGTCCCCGAAGGCGAGGTTTATCACGCGATTGAAGCCTCGAAAGGCGAACTCGGCGTGTATATGAAATCGAACGGCGGTCCGAAACCCGAACGTGTTCATTTTCGCGGTCCGAGTTTTGTTAATCTTTCGGCGTTGCCGGTGATGAGCGAAGGCGAAATGGTCGCCGATGTGGTCGCGATTATCGGTTCGCTCGATATTGTTTTAGGAGAGATTGACCGTTAAAGCAAAAAGGAGAAATTACGATGAAAAAATTTATTTTTGTTTTTGTGCTTCTATTGTTCGTATCAGTCGCTTTTTTTACGGAAACGGCTTCTGTAAAGACAAATTCGTGTGTAGTAAAGATGACTGTGACGCGCAACGACAGTGCGGTTTTGATAAATGACACAAACGCAACGGCAATAAATACGGAGACCAGGAAATCGTATAAATCCGTTTTGCAAGACGGAATGCCTTACTTTGAGAATCTGCCTGAAGGGAAATATCGCGTGACCGTTACCAAAGCCGGATATATGCGAAGCGCAGACGATTTTTTTGTGAGCTGTACAGAAACAGAAACGGAAGAAACCAATTGGTCAATTGAACTTTACAAAGGTAGTTCGAAGTTGATCGTTAAATTATACAATCGCCCTAATATTATTCCGCTTCGTGCTCCTCAGATGACCATAATCGGCGATAGCGATGTTAGTTCAAATGCTGGTTACAGATCTAATACTACCGTTGAAGACGATGTACCAATAGTAACTAAACCAACACCAAAACCAACTCTGAAGCCTGTTCCGAAAATAATCTCCGGAGGTGTTGTCAACGGTAAAGCGACGAATTTGGTTAAGCCTGTCTATCCGGCGGCGGCAAGAGCAGTTAGGGCAATCGGCGCGGTTAATGTGCAGGTCACGATTGATGAACAAGGAAACGTGATTTCGGCAAGTGCAGTAAGCGGGCATCCGCTTCTCAGGTCGGCAGCTGTGAAAGCCGCAAGAGAATCGAAATTTTCGCCAACAATGCTTTCTGGTCAACTGGTAAAAGTCACAGGCGTAATTGTTTATAATTTTGTTCCATAAAAAGTTTTTGAAATTATGGCTGAGGAAATTTCAGACTAAAGATTCAAAGAAGAAATGTTGCGTTTGATGAAATGTGCTGTTCTCAAAGTTGGTGAGAACGCCAAAGAAATTGCTCTTTTAAGAAAGGATTTTGATAAAAACACAAGAGAATTGAAGAGTCTGAAAAAAGAGATTCGCGCTAATTCAGGTATAGATAACGATGTAAATTTCAGAATTATCGAAATGTCTAATCGGCTTTTTGATATTGAGAAACAAGTTAATTCGCTTGCCGACAGATTGCCCGAACTAAAAGAAGAACATAAACGAATCTTTTCTGAATCGTTAAAGGTGGCTGAAGACATTGATAATCCTACCGCAAAAGTTCAGCTTGATGAATTAAATGTGTGGCTTGAGAATTTAGAAGAAAAAGTATTTGAATATTGAGAGTAATGTATGGACGAAAAAGAAAAATCACAAAATAGATTTGAAAGCGAAATAACGCGAAAGATGGATCTCGTCATACAAAAAATCGGCGGACTCGACACTAGATTTGAC
>JANPDZ010000898.1:0-2110 GCA_031431735.1 Acidobacteriota bacterium
TCTCAAATCCGCAATCCCAAATCCACAATCCACGATCAATCATGCCATTTTTCCGTCATATCACACCAGATCGCCAGCCCTCGCCAACTGCCGAATTTCTCGTAAAATAACTCAATTTCCTTATCATTGCAAACCTGCTCCGAGTTGTGTTTTTTGTAAAATGAGGAGCGCAGCCACGAATCGAGCGCGAGTCCGTCATAGCGTCCGACGAGTTTCAAAAGGTTTTCCGCCGCGTAATCGCCGACACCTTTGACGCTTTTCATTTCCTTTTTAAGTTCCTTTGTCGTTAATGCCGAATTCAGCCAGGTTTCGGGATCTAATTTTCCGCTTGCCACTTTTTCGGCAAGTTCGGCAAAATACGGCGAACGATAGCCGGCGCGAATCTCTTCGCGGTAAAAGTCTGCGGAAACATTCGCCATTGCTTCGGCTGTCGGAAAAGCGCGTTTGCCGTCAGACGTCTCCGCGCCGAGTTTTTTAACTAAATTCGTCGTCATATTTTTTGTCAGACCCCACGAACAATTTGTCGTGCAGATGGTTTTGACCAAATCTTCATACACGGAAGTCGAACAAAGAAGGCGGCCCGCGCTCATTTTGGCGACCCACGCAAGCCGTTTTTCCTTGTTTGTCAAACGATAAAAATCGCTCAATTTTTCGTCCAATCTCAAAATATGGCGGACGTCTCGTAAAATTTTCTCTTCCGTCTTTTCATTGATATTATCATCGAAAATTTCGATTTCGAGTTTGCCGCCCGTTTCGCTGATAGTTGCTGAAAGCGGTTTTTCGTCCCTTAAAACACAACTTAGCCGCCAATTTTCCACATCGAGTGCAAACGGCAAAAGTTCGCTCCAGCCGTGACTGTAAACGGCGGTTTTGAAATTGAAATCGCTTTTTGTCTCAAGGAAAATTTTCGTCGGCATATGAGAAATTCTATTCTGAAAAATTTTTCTTGGCAAATCTTGACATTTCTAAGACTAATAAAGACTTTGCTTCGTCTAAGAAAATGTGAAGCAATTACATTAAATCGGTTGATAATAATAGGAAGAAAATCTATTGTAAATTAATGCTTGTAATTTACTGGCAAAATCCGATAAGATTAAAGTGTATAACATCATTTAACGATATTTTGTTTCCATAAGTCGTTAGAATTCAACCCAAGTTTAAAAAGTCTAAAGTATAAGTTCTAGGAGGAAAGGGTATGATAAGCAGAAAGTCTTGCTTACTTTTAAAAGTATTAAGCGCAAGTTTCGCAGTATTACTGTTGGTTTTCCCTGTTTTAGCGCAAGAAACGGATCCGAATCCTGATTCGCCGACACCGGTGTTGTTAAGCGAACCTGATTCGACCCGCGCATTAACAGTGATTCCGACAAAAATAAAACGTGGCAATCAATTGAAAATTCAAAACACGGCTTATGCGCTTGAGCAGAATGTCGTTATTTATGTAACGAATGTTGACCTGATGAAAGGCGAAGGTGCGAATGCGTTCCGCGTTTATGCCGAAGATATTAAAGGAAGAAAATACCGCTTTCCGGTCTTGGATCTGCAGTCGGTTCAAGGTTTCGACGGGTTTTATGCTTTGACGCTTAAATTGAAAGATGAAGTCGGTTTTTGGGAACCGCCGACGGCTGACGGCGACATTTTAATTAATGTTACGTGGCGCGGTTTGACAAGCAATCGTGTGCGGCTCGGTCTGGGAAAAGCCGGCGGCGACATCAAGGACGATGAAGGCGCAGTTCCGACACCGCTTTACGGAACGCCGACGAAAAACATCGACATTCCGACAAACGATTTGGTCGGTTATCGCTGGTCGGGCGATCGAATCAGATTTTTGGAACAAGCAACATTCGGTCCGACGGTTGATTTGGATAACAGAATCCGCCGCATCGGTTTGCGAACATGGCTTGCGGAACAATTTGAAATTCCGTATCCCACTGCGACAAATCCGTATCCGAATGTTCCATTAAATGCGGTAAATCGCCTAACAACCTGTGATGGCGGAGCAGATGATGTTCCCGCGAACTGTGGGCGGGACACTTATACAATGTATCAACCGCAAACCTGGTTTTACAGAGAAGCACTTTACGGCGCACCGCAATTAAAACATCGCGTTGCC
>JANPDZ010000899.1:0-8879 GCA_031431735.1 Acidobacteriota bacterium
CTATTTTTTATGGTCTAAAATTGGCAAGCCATTGTCCTCCGCAATGTTTTTAAGCACATAAGCATTTTTTAATCCGCCATATTCTGTCTTGTTATTTGCAACGAACCATTCATAAGCCAACCCTTCTGAATGCGGTGGCAAAGGATTTGGGCTTTCAGGTGATAGCCAAGTTACATTTCTGTCTCTATCCTGTTTGAATTGTCTTGCTCGCGGATAATGAGTTGGCAAATTTGTGGTAGTAAAACCTTCACACACACGCATAAAAGATTCGAGAAAATTTGAATTCGGATAAGCTGATTTCACAGCGTCTTCAAATTTAGTCTTGCAAGTTTTCGCATCCGTTTTGGTCATTGAAACATCGTCCAATGATTCGTAACGCTTTTTCAATTCTTTACCTTCATAAATTTCAGATTTCATTAAATCTAAGCCCAATTTCACACTTCCAAACCCCAAAGGTTTTCCGCCGCCGAAACGATGAAAGTATTTATTTTGGTTCTCACTATTCAAATCTAAAAGCCAAACCAATACACCGAGTTCAACCTCGGAAAGATTTGTAAAATGAATATCGAATTGAAATTCCGTTTGCGGTTTTATCCAACCTTGAATTGAACGATTTTGGCTGTCGCGTTGTTCTTGTCCATCTTTTGGCGGACGACGATATTCTTTGAAAAACTTTGGATTTGAGGTTGTTAAATTTACATCAATTGGATTTTGCCAATAATCATTCGGCAGACTCGCGTGATGCGGATAAACCTTGCGTCCGCGTAAGCCACGACCCTTTTTATAGCCCGCGTCTTCGTTATTTCTTTTTTCGGTAGAACTTTGTGCTTCACCTTTTTCTTCAGTTTCAGCAACATAAAACCGTCCTTGTTGTGGTTTCGGTTGTCCGAGAATGTTCAAAGGCAAATCTTTAAACTGTTGAATTGCGTCATCGGTTTGGCAAACAACTGAACCAAAACGAACTTGTCCGCGATAATTTCCGTTTTTCCTAACGCCATCGCCAACCCAACCAAACACTCTATCCGCAGGTGAGAGTTGTGAGAGCGATTTAGCAGGTTTCAAAGTTGGGTCAAGCAAATCATTAGGTGAGTTCTGATGCAAACGCCGTGAAATCATTACAGGGAAAAGTTCTAAAACTTCAAATTTACCTGTCGTATCTTCTCGTACCTTTGCATAACACAAAGTTCCATTTTCTAATATTGTTTCACTTTTCCCGCCTTTAATTTGACGTGACCAACTATTTGCTCCCGAATGTGCTGGTGGATTATCTTCTTTTACATGTTCTTCTTGATAATTTTCAATCAGATTTCTCCACTTATCCTTTAAGCTAGTCCATTTTGCATCGCTCAAAATTTCAGGAGTTGGAGCAGTTGTGTCTTTGAAAAAAACTCTCTCATCGTGTTTTCCGCGAATATTTTGTTTTGTCTTGCAAACAAATCCTTCAACCCATTGACCTTGTGGCGTAGCTAATCTTTGAGCATTATTCCAATTTGTTCTTCTATTTGGTTGAACTAATGTAGGACTAGCAACATTTGCATCTTGTAATTCAACAACATTCCAAAAATAAAAAACATTGTCGTTCCGAAAAGGGTTAAATCTATCAATTTTATGTTCCCAAACTTCAATATATGCCCAAACTTTTTTTCTATGAGTATCCAAATTGTTGTAGTTTCCAGAATTATGAGTTCCATATTTTCCCAACCAAGCAGCAGGCATTGATTCATCAAATTTGCCCGTGTAAAAAGTAATTTGTTTTTGTCCGCTTGAACTTTCTTCTATTCTTACTGGCACAAAATCTAACGCTTCTTTTGGGTTCATCCGAAAAGCTAATTTATCTTCATGTTTGGTGAAAACCGACATTCTCGAATTTGTAACGGCTTCATACGCAGAACGCAACATTCCTTTGACGGATGTTGGATTGATAAAAGGTTTGTCGTTTTCGATGCGAACAGGAAATTTTTTGTGGTCGCCTTGCACTTCAACTCTTGCCGTATCAAGCACAACAAGCGGAGTTTCAACAATCATTTTCACGGTCAATTTTCCGCTAAATTTGTCAGAAATGTAACGATCGTGTCCGCTTGGTTCGTGGTCGCCAAAGTCGGGATGAGAAACATCTCGCGGAATTGCGGGAATGAAATTATATGGATTGTGAAATTCGCCTTTTAAAGATTGTGAAGAGAAATTTCTCGGCTGATTTTGAATATCTCTTCTATTGTGGTCGTCGTGTCTTTGATGTTGCCCAACAGGATTTTGCCGATTGTAATTAACCATCTGAGTCCTTTCTTGACCTTGCCATTCCTGATCTTTCGGGCGAACCTTGCAGGCATTTTTCTGCGGTGTGGTATCACGTTCAAAATCAATTTCGGTTTCTTCTTCCTTACTTGGATTGAAGCCTTGCGAGAAAACATTCGGCTGACAAAAAAGTGTCTTAGTTTCATTTTTTTCATTTTGAAAAGAGATTTTCCACTTGTTATTCTCAAACATTAATTTTCCTGTCATTATTTCACCTCCGAAATTCCCGTTAATCTTTCTTCAAAAACCGCGACATTTCCATCTTGATCGTCATAAGATTTCAGATATTCAACTGCCGTGAATTGTGCGTAACCTTTGTCGGCAATGTTTTGAAGCGGCACATAGAAACTTCCGATTCGGGCTGTGCCAAATTGTGTTTGGTCATTTTCATATTTGCCTGTGCTTTGTCCCCAAATTAGGTATTTTTGACAGATTGTTTCGTATGTTTCCGACGAAATTTTTTCATCAAATCCGACTTTTTCATCTTCGGACAAAATAACCGCTGTTCCTTTTTCTCCATCTTTTAGCCAACGAAGTTCCGCAGTTCGATTAAAAATTCTGGCTTCAAAAACGGATTTTGGTTCTTGCCCGTTTCCACAGACAAATTTTCCGTCTTTCCATCGAGCCAGATGGCAACTGCTCGGTGAATATAAAATCGCAAACGAGTCGGTCGGGAAATTATTAACCGCAGATTCTAAATCCGTGTCATCTTTTTGGGTAATATGTAGCGTTGCTTTTTCTAATTCGCATTTATCCATTTCTGCCATTCTCCTTCTAAATCATTTTGATTTCCTTTTGAAAAAGTAAATTTCTTTCCGCCTTTTTCCCATTTAATTTCGTATTTTTCACTCGAAACCGTTATCTCTACTTCCTTTTCTTCAACCTCGCCCATTCCGCGATTGGTGGCAAAGCCGAGCGGCAGACGGTTTTGGGCGAAATCGCGCAGAACTAGCAGCAAAAGCATCAGCGAACTGAGTTGGTTTTCAGTAGAAATGCGCTTTAAATCGAGCGACAAATGCAGATTTTCCCAAGTAGTTGTCGGCGAAGGTTTCAAGACACTGAACAATGCGCCGTCGCTTGCCGCGCCTGTGAAGCGGTCAATTGCCGTGTGATGCGAAATGTGAAAATCTTTCGTTTTTGCTTTCTTTTCATCATTGCTCAATGAAATTTTCGTTAAATCAATTTTTCGCAATGCTTCGTGCAATTTTGTATCGCTGTAAGTTGCATCATTGTCAAATTTTCCGACTTCGACTGCTTGCCAAGTTTCCGCGTTCATCTGTTTCGCGGCAAAGCAATCATCAATGCTCAATGCGCCGAGTCCGAGATTTGCTTTGCCATTTTTCTCTTTTTTCGCGCCGAAAAGTTCCATGATTAAATCCATTTTGATTTGGTCGTGAAATTCTTTTCCTTTCGCAGATGTACCCGAAAATGTCCGCAAAATTCTTTCGGCTTGAGCGCGAAACGCGCCTTTGACGGAACTGCCGGGCAAACAGAGCGAAACATTTCTTTTGCCGTTTGCTGAAACAAGCGGTAGAGTGTCAACGCCGATGCCGTCGTAACCCGCCTTTACCATCAGCGGCGATTTCGGCGACCATTTGATTTCAATTGTTAATTGTTGATTGTTTTGAGGTTCAAATTTTTCATACAGACTTTTTGGTTTATCTTCAAATATTTCTTTTTTGAGTTCAATAAGGTAACTTTCAAACTGAACGAATCTTTTTTCTTGGTCTTCTTTTGCTTCAAGCAATTTTAGTATGTCAAATCCAAATAAATTATCTTCCTTAATTTTTGTTTCTTTTAATTCAACTTTCCCAAGTCCGCGAGTTTTCGATGCGCCGAGCCGGATTTCGCCTTTTTGCAACGCTTCGAGCAGATGACCGAACATTGCTTTGGTTTTGGCGGTATCTTTTTGCATTTCAACCGTCATTTCAAAATTCAACTGAGTGCCTTTCGGCAAAATCGCGCGATCGTATTTTGCGCCATCGGCAGCTGTGCCGTAATGACGGTCAATGCCAACGCCGTCGCGCAATTCGGATTGCAAAGAATCTCTCAAATCTTCGGGAAGGCGCATATCTTCAATTAAAACAAAACTTGCGTGTCCTTGGTCATTTTTTTGATAACCCCAAATCGAATCTGTTTCGCTCGGAAAATTATCCTCAAACCAACTTCGCAATGTTCCCGTCAGACTCGTACCGGGAATATAAAATTCGTCATTGCCGTTTTTTGCCAACGCCATGTCGGTTTCAAAACTCTCGCCGTAACCGCCAACGTGAAGCGGAGTTTGTGCCGTCAAAATTCCTTCGATTTTCAGCCGTGAATTAATTCTTCTCGCCATTATTGGTTGTCCTCCGTGCTACGTTTATGCGCTCTCGCACACGCATCAAAAAGCGATTTCACCGCTTCTGCCCAAAGTTTTTCTTTCAAAATATTTTCATCGGAAATTAAAAGATTTGGTTTGCTGAAATACAGACTTTTTCCATTTCCATCCTTCGCTTCCAAACATTTCCAGACTTCGCTGTTATTGGCAAAAAGTTCTTTTATTTTGCCGAATCCGTGTTTCCATTTGTCATTTCGGTTTGATGTCGCTTGAAGATGTGTCAGCCAATAGGTAACAACGCTTTTATTTGAGCCGTCAAGTTTCACTTTTCCGACTGCCGAACGCAAGCCGCCGATTTGACTCATCGAAGGTGTGTCACCTTTGAAACCAAATATCTCAAGACGTTCTTTATCAACATTCGCAATTTTCAAAACCGCCCGCGCAATCTCTTCACGCCACGCCGAAACTTCAAGATTTTCAACAAACTTCTTGAATTTGTTAGCAGTTTTAATTTGATTTTTGAGTTGCTTAACTGCGTTCTCTCTTTCAATCTTTTGATTTTCTTCGATTTTTGCTTTATCGTCATCTTTCACCGCAATTTTCCAACCATTTATTTTTTCAGTCAAAATCTTCGGATTAAATTTGATTTGCCCGTAGCCTTCGCCACGCCGTTCGCCGATTCCCGAAAGTTCGAGATTTTGAAGTTTGCTATCAATCTCTCCGACAACTTCAAAAACCGCCACCGAACCAGCCGCCATTGCCGAAAAAGTCGGACGCGGCAAGCCCCAACCTTCGTGCCAAGATTCGATTCGGCGCACTTGAATCAGCGATTCTTTTTCCGTCAAATTAACTGAAAGTTCTTGCTCAAGTTTCGCTTTCAAATCTGCAACCAAATTTGTTTGGCGCAAATTGCCATTGCGGAGCAAAACATCCGAAGCGAGATAAACAATTAAATTAGTCGTTGCCGTTACTTCTGATTTTGCATCTTCACTTGGTTTTAAATTCAAATCTGCCAAACCATAATCATCTTTTTTCGATGTTCCGAGCCGAACATAACCGCCAACTTTTGAAAATTCCAAATCTTTGCCGATTGACGCTTTGAAACGAATTTCGCCTTTCAACACAGTTCCGGCTTCGATTGCCTGACGTGAAAAAACGCCGCCGACATTTTCCGTCGGACGTTGAAATTCGTCCTCAACCGTGTTGTGCATCAGTAAGATTTTCTTGGTCGTTTCGTAAAACGGAAGCTGTTTGTCAGTTTCGCCTAAATCGCTCACATAACCTTCTCGAAACGGTTTAAGTTGCGGGGTTTTATCATCGGTTTCGTCTTCCAACTTATTAAAAACCGTCTTCTCAATCTCAAAACCGCCGTCAACTTTGTGAGCCGATAAAACTCGTGGAACAGGCAAACCGCGATTTTCATTAACGCAAATTGTCGCGGGCAAAATCTGAAAATCGCCCGAAGCAACATATTTTGAAATGCCTGTTAATTGCTTTGTAAAATGCGGAAGCAGATAAGTTCCGGGAATAAAATCAAGTGTTTCCGAAACATTGCCGAGCGTGTTTGTAACAATTGCCACCGGCGTTTGAAGCGTCAACGAATATTCGATTCGTTTCCATTTGCTTGAATCATCTTTTTGCGCCGATTCTAGTTCTTCTTTTGCTTGAATTTGGGGAATTGACGGAAGAGAATCTGTGCGATATTTTTCCAAAACTGTGATTGCATCCATTGCTCCGCAATCAACTTTCATCTCGCATTTGCCCGAACCGCGTCGCCGATTTCCGCCGATTCTTTCAATCAAAACCGCGCTTGCCTTGAGCAACGCCTTGACGAGTTCTTTTTCGTCTTCCTTTTCCTTAAAATCCGCAAAATCAATCTCAAATTTAGAATTCAAAACACTTCCGATTCTGCCCATTTCCGTAAAACGCAACGATTCGGTTTCAGCCGTTCCCGATTTTGAATCAATTCTTGTGTTCGGTTTGACAAAAGTTAAGGCTTGTTTGTATTTGGTTTGGTCAAGTTTGCTCGAATTTTTGATTGCCTTTCGCAGATTTTCGTCAATTCTCGCGGACTGGATTGATAAAATCGCCGGACGCGGAGTTTCAATCGGATTTTTATCAACATTCGGTTGGCTTCCGAAAATCACGTCAACCCAATTTTGCCAATTTTTATTCTTTTCATCGCCGCCGTCTAACCCGAGCGTCAATGTTTCCATCGCATCGCGCCAGATTCCGACCACAGTTTTCGCCGGAATGCACGGAAACCCATCCGCATCACGCGCCAACAATGCGTCAACGCTTCCCGGAATGCCCGAACCCGTGCCGATATGCCAATCCGAAAGCATTTCAAAAGTAATTTTTGGTGAATTATTGTTCATCTTGCGCCTCCGTTTCATCGAATTTTTTCTTCAGAATTTCTTGGCATCTTTCTTCCGAAAAACCTTTCCAAAGTTCGACAACATCGAGCGCATCGAGAAAATGCGTCGTATGTCCGTCAATTTCCCTTCCGTCTTTTTTGTGTTTTTCATCGAAGAAAAGAGAATATTCTTTCGTATCTTTTCCGCTTTCATTCTTGACTGGTTTCTCACAAAGTAATTTCCCAAAATCTTTGTCTTTGTAACGATTCTTGAAAAGATTAACTTCCGAATCGGTTTCTTTTTGTCCTCTAAACAGAGATTCGCGGATGTGATGAAGTTGGCTGTTCGGCAATTTGCGTTTGCCTTCATCATCTTTTTCCGGCGCTTTCATCGCACAAACGCGGGTTTCCAACTTGTCCCAAGTTCTGTTTTCAAGCCAAACATTTGGTTTTGATTTTTCTAAATCGCTTGGCTTCGAAACGATGTATGGCTTGGCGTAAAGATAAGTTTCACTATCATCTTTTTCGCTAATTTCCAGCTTTTTACGAATCTGCTTGAGTTCAACGCCGCTTGAATCATAAAGAACGTGAAAATCCATTGCCGAACACGGAAGCGAAACGTCTTTCTTGCCATTATGTTCGTGTTGAATTTTTGTCTTAACCAGTTTTGCCGATTTAATAAGATTTTCCGCCAAATCGTAAGCCTGATGAAACGGATAATGCGGCTTGATTATCGCAATTCCCGCACAAATCCCCAGACGTGAAACGCCAAACGCTTCTTTTGCAATTGTGGGAATTATTCCGCCTTGAATATCTGTTCGCACCGTCTGATTTTCAAATTCCGTCAAAAAATTGTGCGTAAATTTAATTGCATATTCACCATCACTAATAACTGTTAAATCATCGCCGCCGAGAATTAAAGGAATGAAAGGAAGCTCGATTGTGTCGTTTCCCGTTCGCTCTTTGTAATCTTTTCGATAGCTATTTTGAAAATTTTCGATAGCAATACCTGCCGCGTTGATTGTGCAAATATCAAGCGCGATTGAAAACATCCGATAGTTAATGATGTAATCTCGTCCGTTCGATGATTTTGAATGATTCTTAAAATTCAAAAAGATTTCGCCCAAACCGTTTCCGTCAGCGTGAATAATTGAAAGCCATCTCGTATCTTGAAATTTTTTCTCAAGTTCATTGATGTTTCCCATCAGTTTCACATTTGGTTTTACAGATTGAATTGCGTTCTCCAAACGGTCTCGTCCTTGATTTGAGGCTTCTTGTTTTTCGATTGACATCATCGAATGTGGTTTTAATTCAAGTGGTTTGTTTTTCAAAGAAATATGCTGATAAATCTCATTGGCAGGCAAACCGCTCGTTGCACACGGCTCGACGAACGGAAGACGTTGAAAGCGTTGCAGATTGCTCGGAATTTGATGGCGGATTTCTTCAAGTCTATGGTGAACTTTTCCTACTGCATGGTGAATGTCAGTCAAATCTTCTTCGACTTTCACAATCGCGCCGTGAACGGTCAAACCGGGCATATTTTCAAGCGCGTTTCTGGTTACTTTGCCGACAATTTCCTTTGCTTTTTTCCGTGTTTTCGTCAAAAGCAATGCCTTGCCGGAAGTTGCGATAATCACTTCAACACCATTGTCAGATTGTTTTTCAATCGGCGAATTTCGCTTTTCATCAAGCAGAAATTCCTGCAAATTTTGCGCGTTTGTATAAGTTTCGCCGATTGCTTCCAAAACTGCCTTTGTCCCGATTTGATAGGTTAATTCGGATGCGCCGACGTTTTCGCGGAGTTTGTTGGTCGAAAAAATATAGCGTTGGTTGCCGGATGTTTCGATTAAGATAATAAACATAGATTTCGGGAGAAGGCGTGAGCCTTCAGTGGTTGATTAAATTTTTGGTAAT
>JANPDZ010000900.1:0-11935 GCA_031431735.1 Acidobacteriota bacterium
CAAAAAAGAAAATTCTGAAAAAATCGAATTCATTGCAACATATACCAATGGATAACCTCTATAAAAAAAAAAACCGCCAACTCAAAATTTTGGCTTTCCCCGCTTCTTTTATAATTTGATCGGCAAAAATTATTTCGGCTCCGCTCTAAATTCCAAAAGCAAATCTTTGCCCTTGTATAGTATTAAAGTGCCTGCGACGATCTCAAAGCGGTCAGCTTTTTCGAGCGCGTTCTTGAATTCCCTTTCGATGTTCATTTGCTCGTCCTCGACACAGGCGCGCATAGTCGAGATGATGCCGAAAAATTTGATCTTTTCGCCTTTGGTCGTGTAGTTTCCGCCAAAAACGTTACAGCCCGTATTGCCGCCGACACTTGCTTTCACTTTATCGAAATTGATGAACGGTGCGGGCTTTATCGATGTAAACAAAAACTTTGCCAAGACCCATTTTTTGTCTTCGAGTTTTATCGATGAATCGCTTTGCCAAAATGCTTCGAACTTCAAAATGAGTTTTTTGTTCGCGTATAAATTCAAGGTCCAGCCGCTTTTTTCAAAACGCGTAACTTTTTCAAGCGCGTTCGTTAAATCGCTTTCAAGCTTCATCACACCATCTTCGCTGCAGAACATTTTCGTCGTCGTGATTTCGCCGAAATTTATTTTTTTGCCTTTGATCGAAAATTTGCCGAAAATTTGGTTACAGCCGGCGTTTCCGGTCAGCCGATTTTGATCTATTTCAATAAAGGCTTTCGAGTTTTTTACTTTTTGCCGGTTGATTTCCGTCAGATTCCAACGCATCGAATCCAAATTGCTTTGCGCGAAAATTCCGACGCTCAATAAACTGATAATTGAGAATAATTTTAATGCGAGTTTTATGTATTTATTTTTCATAACCTTACCTCCTTTCTAATAACTATACAACTTTTCCGGCCATGTGAGAAACTTTTGGTTTTCATCGAACCGCATTTTAAGAACGATTGAAAAACAGATTCATTGCATCTGAAAACATTTTTTTAGCGCAACTTTTGAATATCTTTAGTTTGCAATGACAATTACGGAAGTAAATTCATTTCAGGATGATAAAAGCGAATGGTTAATTAACAACTTGAAGAAATTTATGTATAATGCGAAATGAATTACCGTCAGCAAATTTTGCAACTCATCCAGGTAATTTAGCATCAACAGTTTTGATTTAACGGTCGCTTTCCCGAAAGTGGTTTCAATGAAGAACTTGTCTAATTCGCGCAAAGGAGCGCGCACCAATCTGAAAATTTTTGTCCCGCGGAGGTAATATGTTTTTAAAATCCAAATTTTGTCGCGTTACACTTGCCTGTTGTCTGGTTTTGTCAATGTTCGTTTTGTCGTTTGCCGATACGATCCGTTTGAAAGACGGAAGCATTATCAAAGGCAAGATCGTCAGTTTTGGCGAAGGAAAATTTACAATAATGATCGGCGAAGGTGCGCGTCAGCGACAGATGAATTTTTTCGCCGATGAAGTTGAATCTATCGAATTTGATTCGACACCTATTCAGACCATAACGAATGTCAAAACCTCGCTGCCGACTTACACCGACACTTCCGCGAAAAAGGATAATCCCAACAAAAATACGACTATTATCACGGTCGGCCAGTCAGACACAAAACCGACTCCGCAACCGACGCCTTCAAAATCGGTAATCATCACCGATAAAACGACTGATCCGAATACCTCAACTAATTCAAATCCGACGAATACAAATCCGACCAACACGCCGGTCAAAACCGATACGCAATCGAAACCGATCACGCTAAACATCAAAGTTTTGGCTGACAACACGGCAAACGGCTGGACAAATTCGGGTTGGGTTGTCAAAAAAGGTCAAAAAATCCGGATCAGCGGCAAAGGTCAGATAAATATGGGCAACGGACGCTATTCGTCGGCGGCAGGTGTCAGTTCTCTGCCCGATAATGACAAGCTTGTTAAGACGGAAGCAACCGGCGGTTTGATTGCCGTGATCGGCGACGACAACAATGAATTTGTCTTTGTCGGAGCATCACGCGAATTTGTTGCACCGCGTGACGGTGCACTGTTTTTGGGCATCAATGAAGGTAATCTCGACGATAATTCCGGTTCCTTTGAAGTAACGATTGAAATCATGCCGAATTAAAGTGAAAAAGTGAAAAAGTGAAAACAAACGTCCAAAAGGTGAAAAAGTTTGGTCATAGATTATGAACAAAACTTTTTGGACGTTTGTTTTCACTTTTAACCTTTTCCCCTTTAAAAGGCTTGATAAAAACCAACCAAAAGCGCACAATCGGTATCTAAAGAATTAAATTTCGGGAAATACAAAAAACTATATGAAAGCTGTTTTATCGTGTCGTCTGTTGATTCTATTCGTTTTGTTATGCACGCTTGGCGCGGTCGGTTTTGCTCAGTCAAAACCGCAAAAGCCTGACACCACAACCGGAAGCGGCAAAAAGAATCAGCGTCCGACCCCGAAAACCGAGGAAGAACTCAAAAAAGAAGCGGAACAGCGACGGCTCGAAGAAGAAGAGAAAAACGCCGTTAAAGATGAGGAAGTTCTCACTATCAAAACCAATATCGTTAATGTTGACGCGGTCGTTTACGATAAAAAAACAGGACAGATCATTACCGGTTTGAAAAGGGAAAACTTCGCAGTTTTTGAAAACGGCGTGAAGCAGGAAATAACACAGTTTGCGACACCCGAAGCACCGATTACCGTGACTTTGGTCGTCGAATACAGCCGTTGGTCGGAAATTTTCGGGAGATATGCGAGCCGCGGATTTGAATCGGGAAAACTCGAAGTCGTCCGCCCGGTCGCTTATTTTCTTTCGCGTTTTATCAAACCACCAGACGATTATGCTTCCGTGATCGCTTTTGATATTCGCCCGACACCGATCACCGATTTTACAAACGATCCGAATCGTCTGCGTCAAACGATTGATATACTTGTCCGAAACAATCCGGCGTTTCGTGAAAACAATCTCTTTGATTCGATAAAATTTGCCCTTGTCGGCGGCCGTGGCGATGCGGTTGTTTTGGAAGATTCAAAGGAAAAAACTGCTCAATATGACGGGATGGTTAAAGTCAAAGCCAAACGCCGGGCGATTATTCTGGTCGCTTCGGGCATCAATACATTCAGCAAAATCAGTTACGACGATGTCCGTAAAGTTATTCAGGGCTCAGGCATTCCGATCTATATCATCAGCACGGGAAACCTGTTTTACAAACTTTATGAAGACCAGCTTCCGGCAACCGATTCGATTGACGGCACGCCCGGCAGATTGACCTTTTTACAAGCGCAAAACACAATGAACACCTTTGCCAAAGAATCGGGCGGAGCACATTTTCCGGTCACGTTTGAAGGCGAACTTCCGGGCGCGTTAAATTCGATCAACGCGCTGCTTCGCAATCAATACAGCATCGCCTACGACGCGGGCGAAAAACCGAAAGACGGCAAAAAATACAAACTCGAAGTAAAAGTTGACCTCAACGGCGACGGCGTTTATGAAGAAAAACAGCTGGTCATTCAGCATCGTCCGTTTTACGTCACGGAAAAAGAGAAAGTGAAAAAGTAAGGAGCGTTTCGATGCCTGTTATTTCGATGTTTTATGGAATTGTCGTGCAGCTTTTCTTTTTCGACAACGACAAACATAATTTGCCGCACATTCACGTTCGGTATGCAGAGTTTAACGCATCAATAGACATCCAAACCGGCGAAATTATTGCTGGAGAACTTCCGCGCCGAAAGTTAAAATTAGTTCAGGCTTGGATTGAAATTCATCAGGACGAATTGATGGCAAATTGGTCGCTTGCTATTGAAGGCAACACTCCATTTCAAATTGCCCCGTTAAGATAAATTGTTATGTATCCAGATGTTACCCAATTTGAAATTCTTTCCGATTATAAAATCAAAATTACTCTTTCCAATGGCAAAGCAGGAATTTTCTGCGTTAAACCTTATCTTGACAAAGGAATTTTTACAGAGTTGAAGGATTATAATTACTTCAAACGCGCCAAAATAGAATATGGAACAATTTGTTGGTCTCACGGTCAGGATTTCAGCCCGGAAACAATCGAAATGAAAATGGAACCAATCGGATAATCACCCTAAACGCCGTAAATTTTTAATTTAAATTCGTCGTTTGTCGTGTAAATCTCGGAGCGTCTGCCCGAAAACCGCTGCGAATCGCGCAGGAGCATCGGCAGTCCGCCGCGTGGGACGGTTGTGCCGTATTCGCGTTTCGAGAAGATCGAAGCGATCTGCGGATTGAGTCTTTGCGTAATTCCGTAACGAATGGCGCGTGACGCGGGCGGCGAAAAACCGTTGGTGCGGCGCGGATTGATAAATTCGATGGCGTTGTCGTAAATCGAAATGCGCGTCGGAATGTCGCGAATCGCCAGATCACGGTGCATCAAAGCGTTGGCAACCGCTTCACGAACCCCGTAGATATGATAATTTCCGCGCGCCTGAACGGGCGAATCGCCGATTACTTTTAACTTCTTCGGCTTCGATTTTTCCAAATCGCAGTAACGGCTGATAAATTTTAATATTCCTTCGTAAAGCGTCAGTAAATTGCCCTTGATTTCGATTGATTCGACCATTTGCGCATTGCCGTTTTCGCCCGAATAACGCACCACCGCGACTTTGGCACGCGGCATGATCTCTGCAACCTTTTCATTTTTGCCGAAAAGCAAAACGCCTGCCAGCGTCGGCATAAATTCGTCTTCGCTGCCGATCGCGAGAAGCAGATCTTTTTTAAGAAAATCGGCGGTTTGATAGAGATTTTTCCCCAGTGAATCGGTGTCGAAAGCATCGGCAAAACTCCACAAAAGCGCATCGTCAAAATCGTTTTCGGAAACCTGCGCGAGCGGAATATTTTCGTAAGCCAATGGTCGGAGTTCGTCGAGCCACGCTGACAATTCATCGCGGCTGATCTCGCGTTTTTCCGCGCCGATCCTGATATAAAATCGTCCGTCGCGGGTTCGATACGGGCGGCGTTTGCCTTCGATGTCGAGAACGACCAATCTTCTGCCGTTGTCAAATGCGATGACATCAATCAGCGGCACAATTGGCGGCACAATATCTTCGCGGCAGATTCTGACAAGTTCCGCCTGCACCGATTCGGAATTGACCACGCCCTCGACCTTTAACTGGTCACTGACACCGAAAATTATCGTGCCGCCCGCCGTATTGGCGAGCGCGACAATGCCCTGCGCGATGCGTTCGGGATTGGAAAGTTTGACCTTGAGTTCGAGAAATGTGTCTTCGCCGCCGCGAATCAGACGCAAGAGTTCGGAGCGCGTCGTCAAAGGCGCGGGTGTGTTCAAAATATATTCCTGAAAGGAACGTTCGGTGGGCGATTCAAACCGTTGGCTGTTGCGAAATTTTCTGCGCGGCATTGTTAATTGCGTGAAATTTTTGTCAAGACGGTACACGCTTTAAAAACCGCCCGAATGTTTCGGGAAAAACATTTCTGGAATTAAATTATCAACTCTTTCTATTGAAACATTCTCGGCCGAAAAAGTAAAAGAAGATAAATTACCGCGTTTTTGTTTGCGCTTTCACCAAAATTTTCGCAAACTTAGGATGTTTTATCATTTTCAAAGACAATTCGATAACAAGTGGAAACCGAAATAATTACAACTTACGTCAGTTTGGGTTCAAACCTCGGCGACCGTGCGGGCAATCTGCTGCTGGCGGTGCGCGGGCTTTTGGAGGCGAGTTTTGTTGTTAATAAACTTTCTGCCGTTTACGAAACCGAGCCGGTCGGTGTCGAAAACGGCCATCAGAAATTTCTGAATATGGTTGCCGAAATCCATATTTCGGGTATCATACCTTCGCAGATGATGGCGCGAATGTTGCGCATCGAATATCTGCTTGGGCGCAAGGATAAGTTTTTGAAAAAGCCGCGCACGGTTGATTTGGATTTACTGCTATTCGGCGATGTCATCATCGAAACCGAATTTTTGACGCTGCCGCATCCGCGAATGATTGACCGGCGTTTTGTACTTGCGCCGCTCGCAGAGATTGCTCCGCATGTTATTCATCCGACTTTAAACAAGAATATTTCGCAGCTTTTAGAAGAAACCGGCGATTTCTCGATAGTCAAACGCTGGAATCCGAACGCCGAAACCAGGTTTGAAAACAACGAGATGAAGATTTTTCTGAAAAGCGTCAGACAAGACGTTTAGAGGGATGAGGGATGAAGGGTAAGGGATGAATTTAAATCTTTTTTTCATCCCTCATCCCTTATCCCTCATCCCTAAAAAATTATGGCATATTTACAACCAGACAGACCTGAAAAGGTTTATCTGCCCGCGATCAAAGCGGCAAAGGAAAAAGGCGCAAAACTGGTTTGCCTGACGGCTTACGATTATCCGACGGCGCGTATCGTTGATGAAGCGGGCGTTGATATGATTCTTGTCGGCGACAGCATCGGCAACGTCATTCACGGCTACGGCAATACGATTCCCGTCAGTTTGGACGAGATCTGTTCGGCACTGATCGCCGTCAAACGCGCCACTGAAAGAGCGATGGTCATCGCCGACCTGCCTTACGGAACATATCACGTCAACGCTGATGAAACTGTAAGAAATGCGCTGAAACTGATGAAATACGGCGGCGCGGAAGCAATCAAGCTCGAAGGCGGACGCAACCGCGTTGATTTGGTCAAAAGATTAGTTGACGAAGAAATTCCGGTCGTCGCGCATATCGGTTTGACGCCGCAATCGGTTTATAAAATGGGCGGTTATCGTGTCCAGGGAAGAACTGCCGAAGCGGCGACACGATTGATCGAAGACGCGAAATTATTGGAAGAAGCCGGCGCGTTTGCGATCGTTCTCGAACTCGTCCCGCGCGAAGTTGCCGAAATCATCACAAAAGAAGTCGGAATTTCGACCATCGGCATCGGTGCCGGCGCGCAGTGCGATATACAGGTTTTGGTTCTTCACGATCTGGTCGGAATGACGTTCGGCCGTCAACCGCGATTCGTTCGTCAATACGCAAACGTCCGCGACGTGATGACTTCCGCCATTCAAAGCTGGACAAACGATGTCAAAAACGGTAATTATCCAAGCGATAAAGAATCTTATGGCTTGACTTCGGAAGTCTTAAACGAGATTAAACCTTAACTTTTAAGGAGGTGCAGTTTTGTCAGATTTACAAAAAACGATAATTATTCTCGGTGGTTTTATCGTTATTGCCGGTTTAATTTACGGTTTTTTTTGGTTGGTCAAAATTTTGAACAGACGAACCGCGATTGCCAACATCAAAAACGGCAAAGGCGTTCTGACAACATGGGTGTACACGTTTGAAGAATGGAAAATCGCGGCGGAAGATCGTTTTGAAATTCGAACAAGATCAGGCGATTCCGGCAGAGTTTCATTTACACCGCGCTATATTTATCTTTCCAACGGCAGAAAGGATATTTTGCGGGAATTAGTCGGCGAACAAAAATATGTCAAACATTTGACCGACATATATCTTTACAAAGAATCGCCAATGAATGTTATTCGATTTCAGGTTAGGACAAAAATAATCAAAAAGAATGAAGGACGCGAAACGATGGACGAAAGCTACGACCTTGAAGAATTTTATGTTCCGGTGCCAAAAGATTATCAACTCGAAACAGAAAAAGTTATGAAATTTTATCAGGACATACTCGATAAAAATGCTGATGCCGTCGCCGCCGTAATGCCGTATGGTTTGGGCTTGTTCAAATAATAAATTTTACGTTTATGGAAATCATCCTTAAGAAGAAACGAAAAAAGAATTGGAAATAAGCTGATTTTTTGATAATTTTGTTACAGTGATTCGTTTATGATTCCTGAAATACTGCAAAAATCAAAAAAAAGAATCGCGGAAATCTGCCGCCGTTACCAAATTCGTGAGCTGAGTTTGTTCGGCTCACAAGTGCGCGGTGATTTTTCGTCCAAGAGCGATTTTGATTTTTTGGTCGAATTTCAACCCGAAGCCGAAATCGGCTTTATCGAATTAGGTTTTATTCAGGAAGAACTCGAAAACCTTGTTGAAAAGCCGGTTGATTTAGTTCCTAAAGACGGGCTTAAAAAATTGATTCGGAAACAAGTTTTAGAAGAATCGGAAATTGTCTATGCCGTTTGAGAATAAACAAAACAAGTAACAAAATGTCTCTTAAACTTGAAATAAATCAAATAACTCAGGAGATGGAAATTATTAAAGCCGTCTTTACAGCAACGGTTAATCTTATTCCGTCATTTAACATTACCGACGAAAAAATTTTGCCTTACGGTTTGCGGGCGCACACCCGCTCAATCAGTTGGATTGTTGAGCAAGTTATTACACAACAGGCAAAATTTCACGCAAAAGAATTAGGTATTACTGATGTTGATTTTAATATGCCTGACACTTGTTTGCACGATTGCATTATTGATGCCAATGACAATCGCTATTTTGTGAATGTAAAAATTCATAATGTAGAAGGGAAAAAGAACAAAAATGATATTTCGGCAGTCGAGAAACTTTATATGCAATACACGACAAACCCGACTTATCGGCTTATTTATGCATGTTTCGGCATCAGATTTCAAAATTTGACGATTAGTTTTGATAAAGAATCTGTTCACACTTTTTCACCGCAGTTTTTGCCTATCTAAGCAGGTGAATATAAGTTTTGCGACATTATGTTCTTCGTTCAGAGTCCACGCTTTAGCGTGAAACCGCCAGCGAAGCGCGGCGGTTGGGCAAACTGAAGTTTGGACTCTGAACGAAAACAAAATCTCACAAAACTTTTGCTTAGGTGCTTATGTGAACCCAAGAAATGATAAAATTCAGGCGTTCTATCATCACACGCCGATACATCGAACAAGAAAAGAATTTCTTCAGATGTTAAAGGAAAATTCAAAAAGTATTATTCTGGAGTAGCTATGAATTTGGAAGATTTCACAAATAAAATTTTCAATCAAGACGCGTTGGCGGGAATGCGTAATTTACCTGACGAATCAATTGATTTGGTCGTTGCTGACCCGCCGTATAATTTGGGCAAAGATTACGGCAACGATTCGGACAAACAAGAAAGTCAAGAATTTTTAAGTTGGACGCAAACTTGGCTGAATCTGGCAATTTCAAAACTCAAACCGAACGGCAGTCTTTACATCTTTGCAACTTGGCGTTATTCACCTGAAATTTTCGTTTTTCTGAAATCAAAAATGATAATGCTCAACGAGATTATTTGGGATAGAAAAGTTCCGAGTATGGGCGGAAGCACACGTCGTTACAGTTCGGTTCACGACACTATCGGTTTTTTTGCAAAATCGAAAGAGCATTATTTTGACCTTGATGCGATTCGGATTCCTTACGACGAGGAAACCAAAAAAGCGCGAAGCCGTTCAATTTTTGTCGGCAAAAAATGGCTCGAAGTCGGTTATAATCCGAAAGATTTATGGTCGGTTTCGCGCCTTCATCGCATACACGCCGAGCGCGAAGACCATCCGACACAAAAGCCTTTGGAAATTATCGAAAGAATGGTCAAAGCAAGTTGTCCCGAAACCGGAGTTGTGCTTGATCCTTTTGCCGGAACAGGAACAACTGCTGTTGCCGCGCTTTTGAATAAACGCCGTTACATTACATATGAATTAAATCCTGACTATTACGAGATGATTTTACGGCGACTTGAAAGACATTCTAACTTCTTTTTGCAACTGCCGACTTTAGCGAAAAGTAATGGTGAAGCGAGAAAAGAAAAAACCAATCAGCGTTCATTGTTTTTTGATTCAAACGGTTAATTTATGGAAATCATCAACCGCAAACAAAGAATGGCATCGCTCGCGCGAAAACTGCGGCGCGAGAATAAAACCGTCGGTTTTGTGCCGACAATGGGCGCATTACACGAAGGTCATCTCTCGCTCGTGCGTGAAGCGCGGCAGATGTGCGATGTCGTGATCGTTTCGATCTTTGTTAATCCGACGCAGTTTAACGACAAAAAAGACCTCGACAAATATCCGCGTGACCTGACCGCGGATGCCGCCGTTTTGTCCGAATATCAGGCTGATTATGTTTTCGCGCCCGTTTCGGAAGAGATTTATCCAAGCGGCTTTTCGACCTTTGTTTATGTTGATAATTTAACCGAAACGCTCGAAGGCGCGTCGCGTCCCGGACATTTTCGAGGCGTCGCGACCGTTGTTACAATTCTTTTCAACACGATTCGCCCCGATTTTGCGTTTTTCGGACAGAAAGATGCCCAACAGGTCGCCGTTATCAAAAGATTGACGACCGATTTGGGCTTTGACACGGAAATCGTCGTGCTACCGATTGTCCGTGAAGAAAACGGTTTGGCGATGTCGTCGCGAAATTCGCGCCTTTCGAATGAAGAAAGACAAAAGGCTTCAATTATTTACAAGTCGTTGCGCGAAGCAAAAATTGCCGCGAAAAACGGCGAACGAAATGCCGCAAACCTTGCGGGAATCGTGCGTAAAACCATCGAAACCGAACCGCTGGCGATGGTTGATTATATTGCCGTCGTTGATAACGAAACGCTCGAACCGGTCGAGAAAATCGGCGAAGCGGCTGTCTTGATTGCGGTTGCGGCGCGTTTCGGCAATATTCGTTTGATTGATAACACGGTTTTGAACCGAAAGCAGTAAATTGGTCTCAAACTTGCATCTAATCCAGCGATACCGAAATCGGTATCTAAATATATGAAAAACATTAAATCATTTTTAGCGATTTTCGGTTTTTTGATTGCTTTATCGTTGGCGGCACAAGCGCAAAATATAACTTTGACCTCGCTCGACGGCGACAAGATCAACGTCACCGGTCAAACAGGTAAGGTCGTCGTTTTAGCGGTTGGCGCAACTTGGTTGCCGTTGTCGAAAGATCAGGCGATCGTCACCAACAAGCTGGCAAAAAAATACGCTGGGCAAGATGTCGTGATTTATTTTGTCGCGACCGATTCGAGCAATGCGAAATCGAAAAACTTTGCGAGCGACGAAGAAATTCGCGCATTTGCAACAAAAAACAAACTCGGTGTGAAGATCCTGCGCGATTCGGACGGTCTTTTAACACTCAAAAAATTCGCGGTTGACCAATTGCCGTCTTTTGTAATCTTAGGCAAAGACGGAAAATCAATCGGTGAACCTTATGGCGGAATTGATCCTGACAGCGACATTTCGATCCCGATCTCAAAGGCGATTGACAAACTTTTGTAAGCAAAAAGTGAAAAAGTGAAAAAGTGCAAGTGTGAAAAAATTTCGCGCTTGCATTTTTTTGTTTGAATTTTTCATTTTCGCATTAATTCATAGATCAGATTTATCGGCAACCCGACAACATTCCAATAATCGCCTTCGATGGCTTCGATAAAAAGCGCGGCTTGCGCCTGCACGGCATACGCGCCGGCTTTGTCGAGCGGCTCGCCTTTTTCTGCCAGAAATTCGATTTCTTTATCAGACATTTCAACGAATTTTACGCGGGTTCGTTGAATTCCGACAACCGTTTGCGGATTTGGGATTGCGGATTGCGGATCTTTTTTCACCAGAGCGACGCCCGTCAGGACTTCGTGCCAATTGCCCGAAAGCAGTTTTAACATTCGTTTTGCGTCCGCTACATCTGTTGGTTTGCCAATAATCTGATTGTCAATGACGACCGTTGTATCCGCGCCTAAAACGATTGCGTTCGTGTATTTTTGCGCAACAGTTTCGGCTTTTTCGCGTGCCAGCCGCTGCACATAATCTTCCGGCAATTCGCCTGGCAATTCGGTTTCGTCAATATCGGCAGAGTCTTTTGTAAATTCCCAGCCGACCGAAGTTAAGATTTCGGCGCGCCGCGGACTGCCCGAAGCGAGAATCAATTTTGGAAGGCTTAACATTGAACATTTATCATTTAACATTTAACATTTAATTTGTGCTTTATGATAAATGATAAATGATAAATGATAAATGATAAATGAATGAATTGTTTCGCGC
>JANPDZ010000901.1:0-2567 GCA_031431735.1 Acidobacteriota bacterium
CATCAGCTACAACTCAAGTGGCGCGATGGAACGATTAAGACTCGGCAATGGCAAATGGGAAACGATGATCTACAACAATCGCTTGCAAGTGACGGAAATCGGACTTGGAAGTTCGGCGACGGATAAAAGCCTTTTGAAACTCGAATACGATTACGGCACGAACACGCAAAATAACGGCTCACTCAGAAGTCAAAAGATAAGTTTCAATGGCTTGAGTCAGCCATTTGAGCAAACTTATAGCTACGATGATTTGAATCGGTTGCAATCAGCCGAGGAAAAGGTCAGCACGACGACAACTTGGAAACAAACTTTCACTTATGACCGCTACGGCAACAGAAGATTCGACGCGGCAAATACGACGACCCTTAGGGCATCAAACAACGTCACCAATCCAACCATCGACACGGCAACGAATCGCTTTTCATCAGGTCAAAATTACACTTATGACAAAGACGGAAATTTAACCGTTGATGCCAGCGGCAATCAATTTCTTTACGATGCCGAGAATCATCAGAAAGAAGTCAAAAACTCACAAAATCAAACCGTCGGCTTGTATTTGTATGACGGCGAAGGCAAACGAGTCAAGAAAATATCCTCGACAGAAACGACTGTCTTCGTCTATGATGGAGGCGGACAACTTGTTGCGGAATACTCCACAGCGTTGGCAACTACGCCGCAAGTCAGCTATTTGACAAGCGATCATCTCGGAAGCCCAAGAGTCATCACCAACCAACTCGGCGCAGTGACAACCCGCAAAGACTATATGGCGTTTGGTGAAGAAACCTACACCGCGCAGAGAACGACATCGCTCAATTACGACAATCAGAGCGAGACGCGGAAAGGTTACACGGGTTATGAGAAAGACGATGAAAGCGGTTTAGACTTTGCCCAAGCGCGATACTACAACTCGAAACACGGACGCTATACGAGTGTTGATCCGTTGACAGCAAGCGCGAATGTCAAGAATCCGCAGACGTTCAATCGTTATAGTTACGTCTTGAATTCGCCGTATAAATTCACTGACCCGCTAGGATTGATTTCAAGTTCAACAGGCGCGTGTGGAAATGGTTGTCGGAACAGTGGCGGTTTTGTTGACGGTTCGGCTTTTAGGGGAACTGATACTACATTTGATAGCCTTAAGACTATTAATGAACTCAATAACGAGTGGTGGGCAGCAATTGTGGCAGTTTCAGCGGGTATCAGCGATGAGATGATGATGGCTTCAATAAACTCAAGCTCGGTTGCATCGCCGCCTCCACCTGCGGCAGAACAAAATCAAGAAACTGCAACCGCAATTGCACTTGACGGAGCTGGATTTGCAAGAATAGTTGATGGTAGTTTTTCTCGATATGCTGAAGAATGGTATTGGTATCTTAAGGATCCTGTACTTAGAGATTGCAGTGCAGGAATGAAGTCAGATATTACAACTGCAACGATTGCATATAGTCCGGTAAATGTTGGAGAAATACCAAAAGAAGACCCCTTAACAGGCTGGTTTGGTAATGATGATAGAGGACACATCATTGGAAAAGCTTTGGGAGGGTCGGGTGGTGCAAGAAACCTATTTAGCCAAAGTGTTAACATTAATAGAGGAGCATTTAACAAATTTGAAGGTGAGATAAGGCAAATTCTTACAGATAATCAGACTTGGACAGCAAACATAATTGTAATTTTAAACTACAACTCTCCCGCACTTAAAAGTGTAGCCCAATGTTTCGCCACTTTTAACATAACAGTTTATAGACCTACTTCAATTAACTATTTTGTTGATTTTATAGATAGCAATGGAAATCGAGCTAGAGCGCCTTTAATTGAAACATTCCAAAATCCTTATTAAGGAGAGAACTATGATATTCAAATATTTATTATTATGTCTTTTAATGTTAAATGGTTCTTGTTCAATATATCAAAAATGGCAAGTTAATTTAATTGGAGAACAAAAGATGAAAACTTCTTTCGATCATTTATACATTGATCATAGTGGAAAAACAATTATTGATGCTAGTAATTGTCTAGCTATTCGTAATTTTTCGGAAGGATTAGCCGCAGTGCTTTCTAAGGAAAATCGTTGGGGATTTATTAATAAGTCCGGGACTATGGTTATTGAACCTCAGTTTTATGAAGTTGGTTCTTTTTCTGAAGGATTGGCTTTTGTAAAGACTCAAGAAAAGAGATCTATATTCCAACCTCATGATAAATGGGGGTATATTGACAAAACCGGCAGTATGATTATTGAAGCTGATTATGATAAATTATACAATTTTTCGGAAGATATAGCTGTTGCGAAAAAAGACAAGGAACTGTTTTTTATTGACAAAACAGGACAAAGGTTACTTTCAATGAGTTTAAACGAAATTCAACTAGAGTATTCTGGAAACACAAAATTTTCAGAGAGTTTAATTGTGGCTTGCGAGGCTAAAACAAAAAAATGCGGTTTTATGGACAAAACAGGTGCGTTTGTTATTGAGCCAAAATTTAATGAGGCTGCCGCTTTTTCAGAAGGATTAGCAAGGGTATCAGTAGTTGAAAATTATCGTGAATATGATTGATAAATCCAACATATTCAC
>JANPDZ010000902.1:0-13728 GCA_031431735.1 Acidobacteriota bacterium
TGACGATTCCTTCAAATTCTTCAGGGTTAAAAGCCACACCGCCGCCCGTGCCGCCGAGTGTAAACGCGGGGCGAATAATCGCCGGATAGCCGGTCGTTTCAACCATTTTCTGTGCTTCTTCCCAATTATGAGCGAAACCGCCTTTCGCCGACGGAATACCGATTTCGTCCATCGCTATTTTGAAAAGTTCGCGGTCTTCGCCGACTTTGATCGAATTGATATTCGCACCGATCAATTGGACGCCGAATTTGTCTAAAATTCCCTGCTCATATAGTTCGACCGAAAGATTGAGCGCGGTTTGTCCGCCAACCGTCGGGAGAAGAGCGTCAGGGCGTTCCTTTTCGATGATCGCCGAAACAGTTTCAAGTGTTAAAGGCTCAACGTAGGTTTTATCGGCAATTTCCGGGTCGGTCATAATCGTCGCCGGATTTGAATTGACGAGAATGACTTCGAAGCCTTCGTCCTTCAGGGCGCGGCACGCCTGCGTTCCCGAGTAATCAAACTCGCAAGCCTGCCCGATGACGATCGGACCTGAGCCGATGATAAGAATTTTATGAATGTCTGTGCGTTTTGGCATTTAACAAATAATTGTAATAATAGAAGTGTCGTAAATTGAAAAATTATACAGCATTTGTGAGTATTGCTTAAATGTTCATTCAAAAACTGAAAATTGAAAATTGGAAAAATTTCCGCAAAGGAGAAGTTAATTTATCTCGTAGGTTATTTTTGATTGGACCTAATGCTTCGGGAAAATCAAATTTTTTAGATATTTTTCGTTTTTTACGCGAAATTTCTTTGGATACTGGTGGTGGTTTTAAGCAAGCCGTTGAAACTCGAAACGGAGTTTCGGCAATTCGATGTTTATTTGCCAGACAAAAACCGGACATTTCTATTGAAGTTGAAATAAAAGACGATGACGATTCAGTTTGGACTTATCAACTTAGTTTCGGGCAAAATCAAAATCGCAATCCAATCATCAAATCTGAAAGAGTAGAACACAATGGCAATACTCTGTTAAATAGACCTGATGATGAGGATAAAAAAGATATTGCAAGGCTTTCACAAACATCATTGGAGCAACTTAATGCAAACAACAAATTTCGTTCTATCGCTAACTTTTTTCAAAGTATCAACTACCAACACTTAATTCCTCAAGTTGTTCGAGATTCAAAAGGTTTTTCCCCTGTTTCAATAAGCAATGACCCTTTCGGTAGAGACTTTCTTCACCGGGTTGAAAGAACCAGAACGAATATTAGAGATTCACGCCTGAAAAAAATTGAATCTGTTTTACGGATTGCTGTTCCTCAGTTAAAAGAATTGAAAGTGAGCCGTGATAGTTCGGGAATTCCTCATTTGGAAGGAATTTTCGAGCATTGGAGACCACACGGAGCAAAACAATTTGAATCTCAATTTTCCGATGGAACGCTTCGTTTATTTGGATTGCTTTGGTCGCTTTTTGAAGGAGATGGAACGCTCTTGATGGAAGAACCTGAACTATCTTTACATAAAGAAGTAGTTCGCCAACTTCCGGCAATGATTGAAAAAATAAATCGTTCTCGTAAGATAAGAAGACAGGTAATTATCAGCACATTTTCTGAAGAAATGCTCGACAATCAAGGGATTGGCGGGGAAGAAGTAATGAGGTTGGAGCCAAGTCCCGACGGAACAAAACTCGTTTCTCCATTAGACTCCGAAGAAGAAATGGAACAGCTAAAAAATGGTCTGACTATCGCAGATGTTGTGTTACCCAAATCATCTCCTGAAAATATTCAAGGACTTCTTTTCTCTTTGTAAAATGGCAACCGTAAATCTGTTAGTTGAAGGTGAAATAGACGAAATTGTAGCTCACAAACTCGTTTTTGAAGTTGGGCATCAAGTCGGAGTATGTTACGGAAAACAAGGTTCCGGCTATATTAAAAATAAGATTCGGGATTTTAACAAATCCGCACAAAAAATTTACTACTTGGCTTTGGTAGATTTTATGGATACGGAATGTAAATGTCCTTCAGAGGTTATTTCAACTTGGTTACCATACAAAAATGAATTGATGTTTTTTCGCGTCGTGGTTAGAGAAATCGAAAGTTGGATAATGGCTGACCGTAAGAATTTAGCTGAATTTCTAAATGTAAGTATTGAAAAAATCCCTCTAAATCCTGAAAACGAAAATGATCCTAAACAAACACTTGTCAATATAGCGAGAGGTTCTCGTTCTTCAAAAATCATTTCAGCTTTAGTCCCTGAACAAAACTCAACTGCTCAAGTTGGAAAATTATACACTTCCGAAATCAAAAGATTTATTTTTGGGTTTTGGGACTTAAATTCTGCAAGAACAAACTCCCCGAGTTTAGATAAATGCCTGAAAAGACTTGAAGAAATTTAACTTAACTCAATTTCAATGTTAATTACGGCTGTTGTTCCCGAGTAAGCAAACTCGCCAGCCTGACCGATGACGATCGGACCCGAACCGATGATAAGAATTTTATGAATGTCTGTGCGTTTTGGCATAAATTGTCTCGATTATACAAAAAAAGAGAGCAGTTATCGCTCTCTTTTTGAAAATTAATGGTTCTGATAATTATTATGAGAAAACAATTTCATTGGTCGAAACACCTTCGGATTTCAAAAACCACAACAAATCTTGTTTGTCGGAAACTTTCCACAAATCAAGTAATTCTTGAAAAGAATCTCTTGCTCTATTATCTGAAACTCTGCCCAAATTCACCATTCCAACTTGCGAAACACTTATTGTGCCGCGAATTTTAGTTTGTAAATTTCGCTTTTCTTTGATTGATTTTATTAATTCCCGGAACAAAGTTTCATCAAATTTGATTTGCAGTCTTTCGCCAATTTCATCTAAGGCGCTAGCTCTTTGCAAAAAGGAAGCACTTTTCAGTAACTCAACTAACTGTTGATTTGTGCAAGATTTAGCTTTCGCTGTCAAGTTCATTATTCTTTCCTAATTTGCTCGCCCGAAAATTTCATTTCTGACTTTTCTCATTATCTTAACAATTTTTCTGCCAAGTTCAAAGTCTTTATTTTCGCGGGCAAATTTCACTTCTTGCCAATAAGCCCGAAATTCAAACAACCAAAATATTTCGTCATCTTCACGATATGCCTTTAAGCCCAGATATCCTGCTTGACAATCGTCAGCGAAATGTTGGAATTCGTGTCGCAATGCTGAAATCGAGGCTTTCGGGTCAAGAATAAACTTGCCGGGTGCGTTTTTGGCAGGTGAATACGCCATAAAGGGGCGAGTTTGGTCAATAATCACACCGGCTTTTCTCAAGATTTGTAATTTTTCTGCGTATTCTTTCGGATGAGAGTTTTTTGCTGCACCATATTTTTCTCGTGCCGGGTCGTCTGTGGTGAAAAACATACTTTCAATTCTCTTGTAAAATTTATAAATATCTCCTTGTCAAAATGTTATGCCGACTATCGAATCAAACTCGCCAGCCTGACCGATGACGATCGGATCTGAGCCGATGATAAGAATTTTATGGATGTCTGTGCGTTTTGGCATTTTCTGATAAATAAAGGTTTTCAAAAATTATAACTGATTAGCCGAAAGCTTGCGAAATTCAGCAAAAGTTAATTTTTTTCAAGTTTATTGTCAGAAATCGGCAAAAAAAAATCATATACAAATGAAAGCAATTTGTTGTAAAGTGATTCTACACAACACAAAACAGCGTTACTAAACTTTTTCAATTGGAGAAAAATAAGATGAAAGAATGGACAATAATGGTCTATATGGCAGGGGATAATAATCTAAGCATTGAAATGGTCTATGCTTTGGAACAATTAAAAGAAGTCGCAAAAAATAATGAGCATATTGATCTATATGTTTATTTTGACGGTTTTTCGAGCGACGTTCCGACCCTTTACTGTGATTTTTCCCAATACTGTGATTCGACTGCCCCTAATTGCCCTGTTAATTTTTATCAGTCTAATAAAATAAAAAATAAGTTAATAGATGTTGGCGATGATTTTAACGAAAACTCGGCAGCGGTAAATAATATTATCAATTTTGTTGATTGGTGTGTGAAGAAAAATCCCGTGGAACAAATAAAGGAGAAAAAATACGCGTTTATTTTTTCCGGTCATTCATTCGGTTTTCTAAATTGGGGATTATTCAAAGATAATAAAGCCGATTACTATATGACTCACGCCAAACTGAAATATATGTTTGAAAGAATCACTTCCACAGAAAAAGATCTACAAATCAAAGCCGAAGTTGATGAAGAACAACATATAAGAACATACGGAGACCCATGGAGCCAAAAGCGCCGAACAGAACGCACAACTGTGATTCTCGGTAAACCGATAGATTTATTGGGATTTGACAGTTGTGTAATGAGTACTCTTGAAATTGGCAGTCAATTTAGAAAATTCGCCAAAACAATGGTCGCCTCAGAAGGCAGTATTCCGACCGCCGGATGGAACTACGCACAAATCTTACTTGGAAGAATAAAAGATAATCCAAAAGCTGAAGCAAAAGCCATCGCTGTTAGTTTTGTTGATAATTTTATCAAGCAGCAAAACAAATTCGCAATAGCGGATATTTCGGTTGATATTTCAGCGTGGGATTTAACGTGTTTGCCAACGCTTGAGGATTGTTTTGCCGAACTGGTTGATAACTTACTGGTTTGTTTTAGAAACCGAAGATCGGTTCTCTATAATCAAATGAAAAGGCTCCTAATTTATACCCATTGGCAATGTCAAACATATATGTTCGAGCAACATATTGATTTAAGCGACTTTTGCCAAATATTGGTTTCTGAAATTGAATTATTAAAGTATGAAGTTTCCGTCTTAGATCTGTCACCGATCATCAATGTGAGTCAATCTTGCAAAAAAGTAATCGAAAGAATCAGGGAATGTGTTTTAATAACCGGATTTTCCGGGAGCGATTTCCAGTTTTCAAAAGGTATCTCGCTTTTTTTTCCATGGTCACTGGCAAGTTATGATTCAGCAAAAATTGACTATGAAAAACTAACATTTATTCGTAAAACATATGCCGGCAACAAATGGAATGAATTTTTGGAAACATATTTAAGCGATATTACTATGCGTCAATCACATTCATTAACTCATTTTGATGAGACCGGCAATATATCAGGTTCTTCTGTTGTATATGAATCTTATACAAATATGAATGATTCTGATTTCTGGACTACCGACAACGATAGACAGCCGCCTAATAGCGGAAGGCAACCGCCCAATAGTGGAAGACAACCGCCCAATAGCGGAAGACAGCCGCCCAATAGCGGAAGACAGCCGCCTAACAGCGGAAGACAGCCGCCCAATAGTGGTCGAATGCTCACGGATTTGAATATTTTCCTGTCTCGATTTATGAGATTGAAAAATTTTGAGCTTAATTGGAATCGAACAGGATTTACATCTACGAATGTAATCTTTAAACCGATTTCCGAATCGCGCCCTGATGATCAGGTTCAAAGACCGGATGAGACAATCGTCGTTAACATTCCGAACCCGAGAAACATTCAAAAACAAATCGAAGTCGCTTTATCAAAACTATTTCAAGTTGGAAAAACTCGTTCGGAAAATATCGAAGCATATATCGGGCTGCTCCAACATATATTTCAATATTCCGATGAACCGACAATTATTGAAATACTGGGCTATTTGAATCAAGATAATTTTCTTAATTCTCCGGAAATAAAAGATGAAGAGTTTAATGATAAATTGGGGGGAGCCTTTGAAAAATCAATATTATCTTTACGTGATTCAAAATTAAAGGAAGTAGTGTGGAAAACTTTTGATAAAATCAATATTAAATAATAAGCCGCATTTTATTTAACAACTTTCTTGTTTTTTTCTATTTGTAGATTTGGCGAGTCTTTTGCTGAATCTACAAATATTTTTTGTAAATGAACAAAAAGTAAATGCTACCAAATCATTCATCAGCTTTTAGATTATTTCATCAAGCAATGATATTGATTATTGTTGTTTATTTTCTTACATTATCCGCGGCAGCAAAGAGTCCGGATAGAAATGAAGTTGTCAAAAATGAAAATAATTCAATTGAACTAAGTAGAGTTTGGGAACCTGACTCAATTAAACAAACCGTCAATCTATTTATCCGAACCGGCGAAGATTGGGAAAAACTTAATGAACCGCAGAGAGCGGTATATTGTTTGAACGAAGCGGCCAAATCAGCCCAAATGAATTCAGATTATGAAACCGCATTTCAAGTTTTAGATAAGGCAATCAAACTCGAAATCAAAAACAATTTACTTGAAGAACAGATCATTTCTGCGAGTCTATATTCTCTTTTCTCAAGCGAAAAAAGTGATAAAGACAAGACTCAAAAATACAGCGAGCAAGCAATACTCCTAAGTAAAAAAGTCAGTTCGGCAAAAGCAAAAGCATATGCTCACTTTTGCAAAGGAATGTTTGAGTATTATTACGGGAAAATGAAAGCGGCAACCGATTTTTTTGAAAAAGCCAGTCTTCACGCTCAGGAAACTGATGATGTTTTTATAAAAAGTCAAGCGTTAATTTATGTCGGCTATTCATATCTCAGAGACGGAAATCCTTATCAGGCAGTAGATAAGATGAATTTGGCATTACAGGAATCTGAAAAATATGATTATCAGAAGGGAATAGCGATCTCCTATTTTGCAATAGCTTTTCTTAATTATTATATAAATGAAAAGCAAAAAGCATTAGAATTCTTCAAAAAATCCGATTCACTATATCCTGCAAATTTCGAATGGATGGAAAAAGCAAGAATTGTCACGGCGATCGGTTTGATTTATATGGAGTTTGGTGAGTTGGAAGTCGCGGAATCTAATTTTCAAAAGGCGATTACCGATTATGAAAAGGTTAATTATCTTTTGGGTAAATTAACAACATTAACGTTGTTAGCCGATACATATTTGTTAAAATCGGATTTGAATAAAGCAAAACAAACCTACGAGTTAGCATTCAAACTTTCATTGAAAACCGGTGATAAATTTCGTATTGCAAATATCAAAGAAGGGCTGGGAAATGTAGAATTCAGGGGAAATAATTTTGACAAGGCTCTTAAAAACTACCTGGAAGCATCGCAAATATACAACGACATCGGAGTAAAATTGCCCGTCATCGAGAATTTACTTGGAAACACATATCAACAAAAAGGAGATTACAAAAGAGCCCGAGATTTTTATAACTCTGCCTTAAAAACAAACCGAAAAACAAAAGATTTTTTGCAGCTGTCGGAAACACTCTACAATTTCTCTAAACTTGAGATTATCGAAAATAACTCCGGCGAAGCATTGAATAACATCAAAGAATCAATTACTTTAACTGAAAATCTTTACACTGATGTTGCTAATGCAAATCTTAAAAGCAGCTATTTTTCAACGGTTTTTGACCGCTACGAACTTTTCATCAATATTTTGATGAAAACTAACAAGCAAAATCCGATTGAAGATTTAAGTATCCAAGCTTTGCAGGCCGCTGAAAAATCAAGAGCGCGCGTAATGCTGGAAAACCTCTCGCTTTCCGAATCTGAGTTTAGGAAAGACGCCGATATCGAAACGCTTAAACGTGAAAAGGAGATCCGTGTTTTGCTAAACTCCAAAGCCGATAAATTGACCGACCTTTTGAGCCAGAACGCTGAAAAGAGCGAAACCGATAAAATCAGTAGCGAAATCAACGAACTCGAAAATGAATTAGAATCCATCAAAGGCGAACTCAAACAAAAAAGTCCGCTTTATTCGGCAATAAAAAATCCGGTGCCGTTTGATGTTGCCGAATTTCAGCAGAATATTTTGGACGATAATTCTCTGCTTTTGGAGTTTTCGTTCGGCAAAGACGAAAGCTATTTATGGCTAGTCGGGAAGGCGGAAGTCAGTTCTTACGTTTTGCCGCCGCGTGCCGAGATCGAAACGCATATCGAAAATCTGCGTGCGACTTTTGCTTCGCGTGAGATCAAAGAAGGCGAAGAAGTTGAAGATTATCAAAAACGCATCAGCGAAGCCGAAAGCAATTATCAGCAAGAAGCAAAAGAATTAAGCAATCAGCTTTTCGGGCAGATCGCCGATAAACTTTTAAACAAACGATTGATCATCGTGCCCGACGGCAAACTTCATTACTTCCCTGTTTCCGCGCTGCCGCTGCCCAATTCTGCGTCGGACGAACCAATTTTGCTGACCAATGAAACGGTTTATGAACCTTCGGCGCAGACACTTTCGCTGCTTGCGAAAAGCCGCAATCAATCAGTGACGGCGACGAAAAATCTGCTTGTTTTCTCAGACCCGATTTTTACGAGCGATGATGCGCGGTTTTCGGCTGAGAACAAACCTTTTGATAATTCAAACACGGGAACTGCTCCGTCCGATAAATTCCGCTTTGTCGAATCCTTAAGTAAACTGACACGGCTGCCCGCTTCAAAGGACGAAAGCGATTCGATCATCAAGATCATCGGCGCGTCCGAGACAGATGTTTTTTCGGGGTTTAGGGCCAATCGTGAACAATTGCTGAATGTCAAAACCGAGGATTACAAGATCCTTCATTTTGCGACACACGGTTTGACGAATGAGCAGCATCCGGAACTTTCGGGCATTATTCTCTCGCGGTTTGACGAAAAAGGTCAAAAACTCGATGAATCATTCAGGATTCACGATATTTACGGACTAAACCTGAACGCCGATCTGGTCGTGCTGAGCGCGTGCGAAACAGGGATTGGCAAAGAAGTAAAAGGCGAGGGTTTGATGAGCCTCAACAACGCGTTTTTGCAGACGGGCGCAAAATCTGTGATGGCGAGTCTATGGAAAGTCGAGGACGGCGCGACGCTCGAATTAATGAAGACTTTTTACGGCGCGATGGCAGGCGAAAATCTCACGCCTTCGCAAGCATTGCGCGCAGCGCAAATAAAATTGCGCCGGAATCCGCAGTATCAATCCCCGTTTTACTGGGCGGCTTTTACCGTGCAGGGCGATTTTCGGAATGTCCCGAAAATATCGGGTGGCTCCGGAAATTGGATTTATCTTTCAGCTTTAATTCCCATTGGATTGATCGGGATTTATTTATTCCGTAAAAGAAAATTATTCAACCGCAAACCCGTAAGTAACAGCTGAATCTTTATTTGCGGGATCAATAAGTTTGATTTGATAATTGCCTTTCGGCAACACTGTTTTCGGCAAGATGACCTTTAATTCCTGTCCGTTCTGGTTTTGATAAACACGTAATTTGTTTTGCCTGAAAATGGGTTGCCCGTCCCTATTGAGTTCAAGGTTTAAGACGGTTTCTTTCGATGTGCCGGGCGGCAAAGCAAGGCGAAACAAAATTCTATCGGTCAGATTCCCTTCAGTTAATTTTGTTGCCGCGTTTGTATCGCGCAATGTTCCGGCAACGAGGCTTTTGTTCGTCAGATTTGCGGTTTCCGCCGGATCGCTCAAATCTTTTTGATTGAGCGCGGCGTAATCTTTCTCAAACTGCGTTAAATCGCCGCCAGAATCATACAGAAAAACGCGCCAGACAATTGTACCGATCACAAAAATAATCAAACCCGCCGCAAGCGGGCGCAAATTCAGCGCGAAAAAACTCTTGAGCGATTCAAAAAAGTTAGCGGACTTTTTTCCATCGGTTTCCTCTTTGGCAGGTTTTGCATTGCGCGTTTGCGCATATTTCTTGAGCAAGGCTGTTTCTTCCACTAGTTCGATTCTTTCCGGCGTGGTCAGAAAATTTGCGTAAAACAGTTCTTTTTCCGCAACCGACAACGTGCCTTCGAGAAAATCTTCGATGAGTTCTTCTTCGGCAAAAAGCATTTTCGCTTCAAAATCTTCGTCTGAAATTATCTGTAAGCTGATCTCTTCCGCCTCTTTCTCAGGCAGATCATCCAGCAAGAACTGTTTTAATTTTGTAGTTTCAACCGGCATACTCATTTAAAAACCCTTTCCATTGTATAAATGGAAAAAAATTGCGTTTCCTGACAGCTTTTTTACGATTATTTTTTCATCAGGCAATTTTTCAGACATTCGCGCAGTACAATTCTCTTTCGCGCAACGCGTGAATGGAGCAATTCCAAACTGATATTCTGCTCCTCGGCGAGTTTTTTTCGTAATTGTCTTTTTTCGCCCTTGACTCCGCCGTAATAATCAAGCATTAGCTCCCTCATTTGAGGCGATTCTTTTCCCAGACAAGTTTCCAGACATTCGATTTCGGGCGTTTTTTCAGCTTCCGACATTTTGAGCCGTTGGTTGATAAAATGGTTCAACTCATCGGTTTTTGCGGCTTGCTTATTTCTTTTTGCGTAATCTTCGCGAAAAATCAGCGATGCAAACGAATAAAAATAATTTGGTTTATTTAATTTATCGTCAAACTCGACGACCGAAATTTTCCGCGTCACCCGATTAAAAGTTTCGTCCGTTAAAGATTCCCCATCAAGACAGCCTCGAAAACGAAAATATCGGATCAGCCCTTGACGAATTTTTTCATAAAGCACGGCGGCTTCGTCCGCATCGGGCGATAACCAGCCGAGCAGACTGTCAAAATCCTGCTTCGTAATTGGAGTTTTTTTGGTCATTGATCGTCGTCGGAATTACTTACGTCATAATACTACAAAAGTTTTTCGCTTTTCCTTAATTTCAAAACACTTATTCGGGCGATTTTTCTTTCAAAATCTTTTTTTTTCACAAATTTCACTTTTTTTTATGAAAGGTTTTGCGAAAAAAAACCATATATAAGATGTAAGGAATGACATTAAAGGCAAAACAGCTTTTTGAATTTGTGAAAACATCCAGTTAGCGAATGGTCGCAAGGATTTTGTGCCTTGTTAAGGCCAATTTTGAAACCGCTCACACCATTGATCGGCATTCACATTTATAAAAAGCTCGCACATCGGGCAGTTTTGAGCTTCGCTTTCGGTTGGTTTTGGGGGTAGATTCCGCTGAATACCAAACTCAAAACTCCCGTTAAGGCAAACAAATAAAATAAGATGCGCCATTGACCATCGCAGAGTTAAAAGAGTCAGATGGCAGTAGCCAATGGTTGAACGCCATCTTATTAAATATCGAGTTAAACCATCTCCTACCGGAGACGGTTCTGACTCGGGGAAAACAAAAAATGGAGAAAAACAATGAAAAAAACACTATTATAGGACTTTCGCTTAGAATGCGGAAGCCCGCACGAAGTAAGGGCGAAAACACACTTACTTCGTGCGTGTTTCTGCATATTTCTGCTTTCAAGCGAAAGTCCTATATTAATAAGCACAATCATCGAATTGTTTGCTTTTCTCCTTCCACACACAACAAAAGCCGTTGAATTGATCACCAACGGCGGATTTGAAACAGGTAATTTTTCGGGCTGGACGGCGACCAACGCAAGTTCGTCATGGCGTTTATGGACAGTCAGTGCGAGCGGCGCGGGTCATTAATGTTCAAAACAATGTGCAGGACATTGATTTTCGGGCAAGTCCATAGTTATTAAATAGTTGGATGGAATTGAAAGAAATATTACTTGAAATTCTAAATCGTTCATAAAAAAACTGAATGGTTATTCGCCGGGAGCGCGGGCATCCTTGCCTGCAACGTCGCTGAAAGCGGCGTAAAATACGCTGCTAAATCTTGAATTTACTTTCAGAGCAATTATTTGCGCTCCCCCAAGATTTCTTACTCGTGTAAGAAATCTTCCATATCTCTTCAACCGCTAAGACCTGAAACGATGGTCTTAGCGGATTTTTTTGTGCTCTTCTAAACAGTCACGGTCGTTCCGTCAAATTTTGTCAGCGAAAATCCGTTGAATTGCTCATTGTAGCAAGCCTTTTGGTCTTTGAGAATGCTGATCGCGATCGCTTCGCCGAGTTTGAGCGATTCGGTCGCATCGGAACGCCAGTGAACTCCGGCAATGTTTCTGCCGTTGGCAACATTTGACGCGATCTTGTTCAGTTCGCCGCCGACGGTCAAAGGGCTGCCGACGTAAGGCGTCAAAACCTGCCCGGTCGAATCTGGAATCACCGGATTTTGAATAACGGTTGATTCATCAAACCACGCTTTCAAGATCGTCACACAAGCACCGGCGACGGTCGCGTGTCCCGCCCCGTAAGCCGGATGTGTCGGCGAACCTTCGGGGAATGCCATCGGCAGAAAAGCGTTGCCGGGAGTCATATAACCGCCGAGCCGCGAATTTGTCGAAAGCGAATTCAAAATTTCCGTATGAACCGGATAATTCGCGCCGTGATAAAGTTTGCGGTCAATTCTGGCGGCAAAAACTTCGGGGCGCAATCGGCGATGCACGATCCATTTCTGATTCCAAACCGCTTTCAGCGCACGGGTCGAAACTTCGCACAACATCGTGGCGATATGCGGTCCGCCGAAAGTGGCAAAACCGGCCTGCGTGGTCGAATTGGTATATGGATTGCCGCTGTCAAAAGCCGCGCCGAGCGTGCCCGCCAAGACCAGAAATGCCTGAAAATAGCCTTGAAACAATACGTCAATGTGAACCCATTGTCCGATGTCGCGCCCGTTGCGCATATAACGCGGTGTCGGGTCAAAAATATCACCGCCGGAAGGCGAAACACCGTTTTGAATCGAAAGCCAACTCGCAAAATCCGTCATATAATCCGCGCCGCCGCTATTTGCGCCAAGCACTGTTCGAATCTTCTGGCTGATTTCGTTCGCGCCGAAAAAACAAGGTAGATAGAAAAACTGCGACAACCACGGTCCCACTTTATCGCCCGCCGTTAACCCGCGAAACAAAAGATCCGTCGTCACTTGTCCGCTATTATTTTTCGCGCCCTTAAAATCCGCGCCAAACAAATTCAGATCGGCAGCGGCGGCCGTTGCGGTCGGGTTTGCCGCATAATCGCTGAACGGCACATCACGCAAGAGTGCCATCCAATAATTTTCGGCAATCTCGGCGGCATTTTCGCGGCTTGCAAAAGCCGGAGCGGGCGGTTGGAGCATCGTAAAGCAATCCTGACCTTCAAGATCAAACGCAAAACCCGACTGCGGACTGGTTAATTTTCGATCACCGCCAATCGGAATTTGTTCAAATTTTGTCGGATCGCCGGTTCTGAGCGCGTCGAGTAGCGCGTTATAAGCCGACAAGACGACCTCGCCGTTCGATTGATGAGGCAAACCCTTTGAATAACTGCCGATCTGATTCGGATAAAGCGCTTCATCGCCATTGTTCGGACGATTGAAAAGCGGCGGAACCGGCTTAAAATTTTCTTTCGCGGCATCAGTCCGAAATTTGTAACTGGTCAGCGCGCGTTGGTGATAAAAAGAATTACCATTACCTCGGTTTTGCGCCAAAACCGCAGATTTGTCATCAAGAAACGGCACACCGGCGCCAATCGCGGCGGCGGCAACTCCGGCTTTACCAAGTTTGCCGAGAAAGTTTCTCCGACTATTTTCGATAGGAGAATCAGTCAATTTTTTTGTTTCATATTGATTTTTTTTCTTCATAGATCTTCTCCGAATTATTTGGACTGGAAAGTTTGCTATATATACTGAAAAGCACGATTAAAAGTAAATTTTCAGGAAAACTGAAACTCTAATAACAGTGCCCGAATTGCTTGCCAAAAGACGAGTTTTCTTTTCGGATATGTGTAATAAAAAAGTTTCGTGATTATTTAAACACAATGTTAGACAAATTACAAGATTTTTCTCTTTGTAAAAGGTAATGCCTCAATAAAAAGTTAAAACTGCGCACGCGCTAATCGAGTAAGAAACAAATCAATTTTTGTTTATTTTAGTTTGAGAAGTTGAAAATTAAAGT
>JANPDZ010000903.1:0-2051 GCA_031431735.1 Acidobacteriota bacterium
TGAAAATGAAAACGCCCGCCGAACTCAAAAATGAATTTGAAGAAGGCTTGCGTCTGACGGCGGAAGATTTTAATCCTTTTAAGTTGACACGGGAGCGGAAATGAAGACAGAAGAGGAGAAAAGGAGAAAAGGAGAAGAGGAGAAAGGGAGAAAAGGAGAAAAGGAGATTGATTTTCTGTCGGTTGTTGACGGCGAATTGGTTGAAGTTTCGCCCACTGAAATTGATTTGGCGGAAGAAGAACAAACGAAAGTTTCTGCCAAAAAACAAATCCGAAATCCGAAATCCCAAATCCGAGATCAAAAGATTTACCTGTTTTTACCATTTATTTTTCTGACCGTCACGCTGCTTGGCGGCTGGCGGCTTTCGTCGCTCGACAACGCGTTTATATTTTGGCGACCGGCACTTTTTTGTTTGATTTCGGCGGCGATTCTGATGGTTTTGTTTTTTCGTGCCGGATTGATCTCGTTTGAAGGCTGGTTTTCGGAAGATTTTCCGACGCTTAAAAATATCGCGAACGGCGCGGTTTTAGTCACGCTGTTTGCGGCTTCGGCGCAAGTTTTCAACGCACTACTTCCCGAACAAGGCTTGCCGTTCTGGGTTTTCGCGTTCTGCTTTTTCTGGACGCTCTGGAACAACCTTTTCGCCGATTTTGACACACAAAAACTGCTTCGGAGTCTCGGCGCATTATTTGGTTTGGCGTTTGTCGTGAAATATCTGATCCTGGGAAATCTGAGTGCGCCCGTTTCGGAAAGCTGGCTCCAAGGAATCTTTCAAAATCCCTCAAAAGAAGCATTTACTTGGGCATTGGATCTGCCGCGCTTTTCCGGCGGAACGGGTTATATTCAATTTTTCACGGTCATTTTTTATCTGCTCGGGCTTTTTTTGCTTCCCAATTCTTCCAAAACGAAAGATTAACTTTTCGCGGGTTATTTTTTATTAGGACTTTCGCTTGAAAGCAGAAATATGCAGAAACACGCACGAAGTAAGTGTGTTTTCGCTCTTACTTCGTGCGGGCTTCCGCATTCTAAGCGAAAGTCCTATTTATAAAGCTCTTTCGAAAGATGTGCGGAAAAATTCGCACTCAAGAATAAATCTGCGCGATTTTTCCGTCTTCAATTTTTACAAGCGGCAAAAAATGTTCCCGTCATTTTCTACAAACTCTTTATTTTTAATAATTAACAAATCAAAAAGAGCGCGGAGCGGTAATTGTATTACTTGTCTGTTTTTTGGGCGAACAAAAAATTAAAGATTTTGAAATTTATGCTGATTATGACCGAAATCATATATCATCTTTCAAATCGAAATTATTCTGCAACCGGAGAACTTTATGAAAACAATCGAATTAATCGCCGATTTTGAACTCGGCGAACAAACGGCTTTTACGAAAGACAAGGAAGTTCGTGAGATTTACAACGGCGCGCGGCGGCGAATGATTGAAGTCAAATTGCGCGACAACGCGGTCTTGACAAAGCATAGATCGCCCGAACCGATCAGCGTTTTATGTCTTTCGGGCAATGGAGTTTTTACGGCGGGCGCGAATCTTGAAGACAAATTGGATTTATCCGCCGGAGTTTTACTGACCCTCGAAGGGGGCATCGAACACGAAGTGACGGCCGCGCCGGACATTCATTTATTGGTCACAAAATTTAAGGAGATTTAGAAACAGATTGAGGAAACAGCTATGAAAAAACTTTGGATAATTTTAATTGCGGTATTTATATTTTCGTTTGCGATTCTGGGCTGGGTCGGAACGGAAATTTTTCGGCAGGCACCGCCGATTCCGGCGCAGGTCGTGACGACCGACGGCAAAGTATTGATCGGCGACGGCGAGGTTTTGGACGGGCAGAACGTCTGGCAAGCGATGGGCGGAATGCAGGTCGGTTCGATTTGGGGACACGGCAGTTATGTTGCGCCCGATTGGACGGCGGATTATCTGCACCGCGAATCGGTTTTTATTTTAAATGAATGGTCGCGCTCTGATTTTTCAAAAGATTACAGCGCGATTGATTCTGAAAAACAAGCCGCGCTGCGTCAGCGTCTGCAAAATCTG